>CAYWAV010000045.1:0-28184 GCA_964456225.1 uncultured Chitinophaga sp.
TTGTTTAAATTTTATTTTTCTATCGATTTAATAATTCTACTTCAATTTTTTTTGCAGCAATGTGATACGATGATTTTAGTGCTCCAACAGATGTTTCCAAAATTTCCGACATTTCTTCGTAAGGTGTTTCATCGTAATAACGCATGTTAAAAACGATGCGTTGCTTTTCAGGTAATGTCAAAATTGCCTTTTGTAATTTCAATTGAATCTCATCGCCTTCAAAATAAGCATCCGAAGAAAGTGAATTGCTCAACTGATATTCGATAGGATGAATGGAAGTAACATTTGTTCGTTTTTGTCTTAAAAAGGAGATTGATTCGTTGGTTCCTATTCTAAACAACCAAGTGTAAATTTTCGAATCTCCTTTAAAATTTCCCAACCCCTTCCACGCTTTTATGAATGTGTTTTGTAGGACATCATCCGCATCATCGTGATCAATTACAATTTTTCTGATATGCCAGTACAATCTCTCCTGATATTGTTTGATCATAAAATGTATTGACATATTTCGCGATTGCTCATTCTGAAACATATCCATTATTTCCTGATCTGTATACTGCTGCATCACCTGTATTTGTGGTTAGACGTAGTGAAAATGTTAAAGTTTAATCGGTCTAGAACTCTGCATGGGCGACCCACAACTAATTGACTGCCAAATAATTATAAAACTGCTATTTTTACAGCTTCTATCACCTCTGTGATTTCCGCTTCTGTTGTGTATTTCCCTAAACTAAAGCGAACGGAGGAATACGTATCCTCATCACTCAGTCCCATTGCTTTTAAAACGTGTGATGGTTCTGCAACAGCAGATGTACAAGCAGAGCCCATCGCAACAGCAATGTTTGGAATTTTTTTAATCAGATTTTCGGAGCGAATTCCCTGAAAACAAATATTGGTTGTATTATAAAGCCGATTCTTAGTGCTTCCATTAATAAAGGTATTCGGACGTTCTGTTAAGAGTTGTTCCAAACGAGTTCTCAATTTTGAAATTCGTGCTGAGTCGTCCCACATATCCAATTTTGCAATGTCACATGCTTTTCCCAGACCAACAATTCCGGTTACATTTAATGTTCCGGAGCGTAATCCCCGTTCATGTCCTCCTCCATCTATCTGAGGAAACAACGTTACTCGAGGATCTTTTCTGCGAACATACAAAGCTCCGATTCCTTTCGGTCCGTAAAATTTATGTGCGCTAAAACACATAATATCAATGTGTTCGTCTTGTATGTCTACATTTATTTTTCCAACCACTTGAGTTGCATCACAAAACAACATACTATTATTAGAATGAACCAAATCTGCAATTTCTTTGATTGGCTGAATTACTCCTATTTCGTTATTCGCATACATGATCGCAACAAGAATGGTTTGAGGAGTTAATGCGTTTTTTAACTCCTGCAGATCAATTATTCCTTCTCTGTTAACATTCAAATAAGTAATTTCTGCTCCCTTTTTTTCAAGTGCTTTACATGTATCTAATACTGCTTTATGTTCTGTTTTAACAGTAATAATGTGTTTGCCTTTCGATTGATAATTTTCCCAAACACCTTTTATGGCAAGATTAATCCCTTCCGTTGAACCGGATGTAAAAATTACTTCCTGCTCCAAACAATTAATCAGATCGGCCACTTGCTTACGGGCTGTTTTAACAGCATCTTCAGCAATCCAACCAAACGAATGTGTGCGGCTGGATGCATTACCAAATTTTTCAGTAAAATAAGGCAACATGGCGTCTAACACTCTCTTGTCGACAGGTGTTGTGGCATTGTAATCTAAATAGATGGGCGTTTTCACGATGTAAAAGTACGGAATAACCTCATCCTAAATCCTTCTCCTTGAAAAAGGAGAAGGACTTTAAATACAACTACTAACTAGATTAGGCTTTTGATGGTGATTATATAAACAATTGCCCTTTTATGATCTGAAAAACAAAACTCATTCTCGTCCCAAAATACATTATTTTCGGGCAAAAGACTCGCTATTTAGAATTATTCTTAACTTTGTATCCGCAATTATGACTGAGTCAAAAACCATAAAAAATCCCCGTATCGATATTCAAAAAATTCGAGCTGATTTTCCCATACTTTCAAAAAAAGTAAATGGGAGAAATTTGATTTATTTCGACAATGGAGCAACGGCACAAAAACCAAAATTGGTAATTGATGCGATTAGCAATTACTATGAAAATCAAAATGCGAATGTTCACCGTGGTGTTCATACACTGAGTCAGGAAATTACTGTTGCTTACGAAAATGCTAGAACGACTATTCAAAAGCACATCAATGCTGCGCACGCTCATGAAATCATTTTCACAAAAGGAACAACCGATTCAATCAATTTAGTAGCAAGTTCATTCGGAAAAAAATTTATTTCTAAAGGAGATGAAATTCTTATCTCTGCAATGGAACATCATTCCAATATTTTGCCTTGGCAACAAGTTTGTGAAGAAAATGGTGCAATTCTAAAAGTGATTCCAATCAATGAAAATGGAGAATTAATTATTTCGGAATACAAACGATTGCTGACGGATAAAACTAAAATTGTTGCGATAACACATATTTCAAATACGCTAGGAACAATTAATAATGTTGGAGAACTGATTGCCTTAGCGCATGTAAAAAACATTCCTGTATTGGTGGATGGCGCACAAGCTGTTCCGCATACAAGTGTAGATGTTCAACTATTGAGTGCTGATTTTTATGTATTCAGTGCACACAAAGTTTTTGGACCAACTGGAGTTGGAATTCTTTACGGGAAAGAAAAATGGCTAAACGAATTACCGCCCTACCAAGTTGGTGGAGGAACAATCAAAACTGTTACGTTTGAAAAAACAGAGTACGCAGATTTGCCGTTGAAGTTCGAAGCAGGAACACCACACATCGAAGGCGGAATTGGACTAGCAGCGGCAATCGATTACATAAATGAAATTGGAATAAAAAATATTGCCGCCTACGAACACGAACTTTTAGTTTATGCAACTGAAGCATTATTAAAAATAGAAGGACTAAAAATTATCGGTAGCGCAAAAGAAAAAGCAAGTGTTATTTCATTTGTTGTTGACGGACTACACCCCTTTGATATCGGAACGATTTTAGATCAATTGGGAATAGCAGTTCGCACAGGACATCATTGCACACAACCTTTAATGAATTTTTACTCGATACCAGGAACCATCAGAGCATCGTTTGCATTTTATAATACAAAAGAAGAAATTGATGTTTTTATTGAAGGGTTGATGAAAGCGATTAAAATGCTTCGCTAAGTTCAAAGTTTAAAGTTGGTTAGTTCAAAGTTTTTGTTAGCTAGTAAAATGAAAATAGAAGAAGTAGAAAATGAGATTATTGAAGAGTTTGAGATGTTTGATGATTGGATGCAACGTTACGAGCATTTGATTGACTTAGGAAAATCGATGCCGTTGATTGAGGACAAATATAAAACGGAAGATAAATTGATTAAGGGCTGTCAAAGCCAAGTTTGGATGCATTCTGAACTAAAAGAAGGGAAGATTGTTTATACTGCTGACAGTGATGCAATTATTACAAAAGGAATGGTTGCATTAATGATTAGAGTTTTGTCAAATCATTCGCCACAAGAAATTATTGATGCGAAATTGGATTTTATAGAAAAAGTTGGATTAACAAAACATCTGTCTCCGACAAGAAGCAATGGCTTAGTAAGCATGATTAAGCAAATGAAACTAGATGCACTTGCTTATAAAACCAAGAATTAATTAAAATACTTTTTTGACTTTTGACTTAAAAATTTTTGACTTTATTTAAATATGCCTGCAATTATAAATACTCACAATACCGAACTAACGCAACGAGTAATCGATACGATTAAAACGTGTTACGATCCGGAAATCCCTGTTGACATTTGGGAACTTGGTTTGATTTATGAAATCAACATCGACCAAGAAAGCAATTTACTGGTTAAAATGACTTTGACTTCTCCCAGTTGTCCGGTTGCAGAAACCTTACCTCCTGAAGTAGAAGATAAATTGAGAGATATAGAAGGAATACGTTCAGCAAAAATCGAATTGACTTTTGACCCTTCTTGGGAAAAAGAGATGATGAGTGAAGTGGCGCAATTGGAGTTGGGGTTCATGTAGAAAAAGAATCAAGATGCAAGAATCAAGAATCAAGATAAAGAGCTTTAGAATCTATAGCTTACTTGCAGCATCCTTAATTGTTTTGAGCTCTTTTGTAATTCCTCAAAAAAATCCTTCTACTAAAGAAACTATCGTTTATATTTTCCTTTCCGAAACTTGTCCGATTTGTCAGAGTTATACTTTAACTCTAAAAGAGCTTTATAAAAAGTACAGCAATAAGAATGTAAAATTTGTTGGCGTGTTTCCTAATTATTATGCTGATGTAGATAGCATCAAACTTTTTAAAGAAAAATATTCCATTCCTTTTGAATTGATTATCGATAAAAGTGCTGAGCTGACAAAACGATTTAGCGCAACTATCACCCCCGAAGTATTTGTAGAAAACTCAGAAAAACAACTTTTATACTCAGGAAGAATTGATGATTCTTTTTATGCAATTGGGAAAAGAAGGAAAGTAATTACTTCGAATGATTTAGATTATGCATTGAGTGTAATTACAAACAATGAAGTGATTAAATCACACAAAACACAAGCTGTTGGCTGTATCATAAGTATCTCAAAATAAATGCTTATTTTTAATACTCATAAAAATCAAAAATATGAACCCTATCAAAGTGCTTAGTTATGTTATTCTGATTTCTTTAAATTTTATTCTTACTTCTTCTTTTATTAATCCTGGAGACGATAAAAAAAAGAAAAAAGAAATAGAAGACCCTTCTGAATTATATTCGATGGGGGAAATAAAAGCGATGTCGGCTGATAGCATTCCCTATGGAACATACGTTGCATTAAGCAAAGAAATCATCAATCGAAAAGAAAAGAAAATTTACATGAAATCGATTAGTATTGATCAGAAAGGTGAAACTACCGAATACAATTATACCATGAATATTACAGATCCTACATTTACCATAATGGCGGACGACAGTTCTTATACAGGCACGGGCAAATTGCATGGTTCAGAATGGAAATGGAGCAGCTGGAGTTATATTATCAATACAAAAAATCCTGTTGGAAAAATTGATGCTTATAATTACCTTTCTCTTGTTGGCTTAGTTGTGAATAAAGCTTTTTACGGAGCGGATGGAAAATTAATGGTTCGTTATAAAGAGCGCTACAAAGCAATTACAAAAGAGCAATTTGAAATTTTATATTTACAGGTGTTAAAATGTTCTACAAAATAGAAATGCAAAAACATTTCTACATACTATTATTAATTCCTGCTTTTGTAAAAGCACAAACCACTTTTACAGAACACGTTGCTCCTGTTATTTACAACAAATGTAGCTCTTGTCATCACAAAGGAGGAATTGCGCCACTGCAATTTACAAGTTACGAAGAAGTTAAAAAAAACATTGGAATGATCTCAATGGCTGCACTTGATCCAAAAAATAAATTCATGCCGCCTTGGATGCCTGATACAAAATACAGTCACTTTATTGATGAGCGTGTTTTATCAGAAAAAGAAACTGAGGCTATTAAAAAATGGATTGATGAAGGAATGGTTCAAGGTCCAATTGCTGCTGAACCCGATTTGCCTCTTTTTCCAAAAGGTTCACAACTAGGAAAACCTGATCTAACGCTTTCAATGAAAGAATCGTTTTTACATAAAGGTGATAACAATGATGAATACCGCGTATTTATTTTACCAACCAATTTGAAAGAAGGACACAATGTATCAGCGATTGAAATTGTTCCAGGTAATCCAAAAATTGCACACCACATTATTTTAGGCGTTGACACAACACAATTTGCAGAAAGATTAGATGCAAAAGATGAAGGTTATGGGTATGCACAATATACAGGATTTGGTTTTTATCCAACGTATGATAATTGGAGCGGTTGGGTACCCGGACAAAAAACAAGATTTTTCCCTGACGGAATAAGCAATTATATTTTACCGAATTCGAAAGTACTTTTACAAATGCATTATGGTCCGTCACCAATCGATGCCTGGGATTCAACAACAGTAAATATCTATTACAGCAAAAAACCTGTTGATCGTTTTTTAAAAGGCTGGGTGATAAGTCCGAATGATATTAAAGATGGTCCGTTTTTTATAAAGGGAAACACCAAGCCTACCTTTCATGCGCAATACAAGGTGGTTGGAGATTGCAGTTTGATAAATGTTACACCACATGCACACTGGTTAGGAAAAAAATGGGAAGTATTTGCTGTGCATCCAAATGGTGATACTACTAATTTGATTCGTATCAACGACTGGGATTTTAACTGGCAGAATTTTTTCAGCTATCAAAAATTCATCAAACTGGAAAAAGGAACTATCATTTATTGCAATGTTACTTACGACAATACAGAAAAAAATTATCGCAACCCGAATCGACCGATTAAAAATGTAGCTTGGGGAGAAAGTGCAAAAGACGAAATGTTTTTGTTCTATTTTGCTTACGTAGATTACAAACTAGGAGATGAGAATATTGAAATTGGCGGAAGTCAGAATACGTTTGACGCTATTTACAATCCTGAAAAAAAATGCATCAATATCTTTTATAATTTAGCAGAAGCTACCGATGTGGTGATTAAGTTGTGTGATGCAAAAAACAAAGCAACCAACTTAATTAAAAACAAAGAAAGTGAAATGGGTAAACACGGAACACTTTTCAGTACTGAAACATTAAAACCCGGAACGTACTGGTGTAAATTTTCGACAGCTAATTATACAGAGAGTAAAAAAGTAGTGATACCATAGGCAATTAAGCCACACTGGTTCTCGACTCCGCTCGAACTGATGGTAAATAAGCAATGCATCAAAATAAATAAATATCTTTGTTAGATATTATCACAATCAATAATGGCTGAATCACTTTCTGTTTCGGGAAATACAAAAAAAGAGAAGTACGAATCACTTCTTCCTCAAATCAAAGCTTTGATTGAAGGAGAACCCGATTTTATTGCCAACCTTTCAAATATTATGTCGGCACTAAAGTTTGGAATGGACTTTTTTTGGGTAGGAATTTACTTCGTGAAGTACCTCACCCCTGCCCTCTCCGAAGGAGAGGGAGTAAAAAAAGAATTAGTACTTGGACCATTTCAAGGACCCGTTGCTTGTACACGTATAAGTTTGGGAAAAGGAGTTTGTGGAACAGCTTGGAAAGAAAAGAAAACAATTATAGTAGAAGATGTAGACCAGTTTCCCGGACATATTGCTTGCAGTAGCTTATCAAAATCAGAAATTGTTTTGCCCGCATTTGATGCA
Source organism: uncultured Chitinophaga sp. (assembly GCA_964456225.1). GTDB lineage: Bacteria > Bacteroidota > Bacteroidia > 2-12-FULL-35-15 > 2-12-FULL-35-15 > 2-12-FULL-35-15. Next base: position 7,329 of record CAYWAV010000045.1, read on the forward strand.
AATGGAGACGTGATATTGATTTTAGATGTGGATAGTGAAGAGCTCGCAACTTTTGATGGTACAGATAAAATTTATTTGGAACAATTAATGCGATTGATAGAAAGCCTCACCCCGGCCCTCTCCAAAGGAGAGGGAGTTAAGTCCTAATCTTCATGGTGTGTAAAAACAAACATCTTTATTTCTCTGCTCCTTTTTCTGCATTCTGTGCTGTAAAAATTTTCTTTTGTACAATCCTGATTTCTTCCTGTGCGCAGGTGGTTGCACCGGGCGGTGGACCGAAAGACGTTGTTCCTCCAAAAGTTTTGAAATACATCCCGGATAGTGCTCAGCTAAATTTCAATTCAAAAAACATTTATATCGAATTTGATGAATTTATTACTTTAAAAGATTTGAATAACCAATTACTTATTTCTCCGCCATTAGCGAAAACGCCTGATCTCACTATTAAAAACAAAACATTGCACATTGAGCTTGACAAAAACGAAACGTTAAAATCAAACACCACTTATTGCATCAGCTTCGGAAATGCTGTTCAGGATTTGAATGAAAACAATCCCAATGAAAACTTTCAATACATTTTTTCTACAGGAACATTTATTGATTCGTTAACACTAAAAGGAAAAGTGCAAAATGCATTTAATCAATCGTCTGAAAAGGGGATAATTGCAATGCTTTACAGTGATTTAAGCGACAGTGTTGTTTACAAAGCTCAGCCCGATTATTTTGCAAAAACCGATAAAGAGGGGAACTTTCAAATAAATAATATAAAAGCTGGTAAATATAAATTGGTTGCAATAAAGGATGTAAACAACAATTACAAATACGATGGAGAAACAGAAAGCATTGGATTTGTTAATGCCCCGATTGATGTAACTGAAAAACAAAGCATTTTAATTGATTTATTTCAAGAGCCTGCTAAAAAGATTTTTCTAAAAAAATACATTCACGATTCTCATGGCAAGGTTAGTTTCTTTTTCAATAAAGGTTCCGATAGTTTAAGAGTGCTGCCTATAAATAACGACCAGAAAGGTGTTCAAGAGTATCTTCAGTTTTCTAAAAACAATGATACATTAACCTACTGGATAAAAAATTTCCAAAAAGATTCTTTAATCCTTCAAATAAGTAATGGAAATAAAGTACTCGATACCATTTCGTTGAAATTCATAACGATGGAAGATGGATTAAAATCAAAAAAAAATCCTTTGAAGTTAAAAGTTGTGAGTAGCCCGAATGGAAATCAGAGTTTTGATTTGGGAAGTGAATTGGTTTTGAAATTTAATCATCGTGTGATTTCTTATAAAAACCCATGGGGATGGTATAAAGAACAAATTGTTCCGTTAAAAGAAGACACCTCATCTTACTTAAAAAAATTCTATGGATTAGACTATCGTATTAGAAATGAATATGTATTTCTTTATAAATGGGATACAACCAAAAATGTGGAAGACCCTAACAATCCAGGAACACTGATTGGAGGAGTTCAAAACACATTTACCGATTGGAAAGAAAATACGAACTATCATTTACTAATCCTTCCCGGCTACTTCACAGATCTTTTCGGATTAACAAACGATTCCATCAATATTAAATTTAAGACTCGAGAAGAAAAATACTATGGAAGTGTGAAACTGAATTTAACATTGCAGTCTGATGATCTTTTATACATTGTTCAGTTATTAGATGAATCTGGAAACATAGTAAGGGAAGACTTTGTAAATAAAACAACTTCTCTTGATTACAAATATTTGTATCCTAAAAAATATAAATTAAAAGTGATTTACGATGATAACAGAAATTATAAATGGGATACAGGAAACTATTTACAAAAAGTACAACCTGAAAGAGTAATTTACAACAGTGAGTTGATTAATATTCGCTCAAATTGGGATGCGGAGCTGGATTGGACGATTAGTGAGTAACGCATCCCCTGCCCTGCCTCGGAGAGGGGGATTTCTCCGAAATAGTTATTTTATTTCAAAGTCATCGGCATCCAACATTACTGGAAACATTTTTCTAAACTCCATTAATTCAGAGTAACTCAATATTACTGTTTCAATGGATTCTTCTTTTGATTTTGTTTTACTTATGGGTTCTCCTTTTGCATTTAAAACAATCGAATCACCAGAATGGTAAATATCATTGCCGTCATTTCCAATTCGGTTTACACCTACAACACAGCTTTGATTTTCAATGGCTCGAGCTATCAATAATGATTTCCATGGATGTGCTCGTCTTTCTGGCCAATTAGCAACATAAATTAATACATCGTATTGATGTGCTTTTGTGTTTCTTGCCCAAACAGGAAAACGCAAATCGTAACAAATAAGCGGGCAAATTTTCCACCCTTTTAAATCAACGATAAGCCTTTTTTCTCCATGTCCGTAATGATTGTCTTCATCACCCATCCTGAACAGATGTCGCTTATCATACACGCTGTAACTACCATCAGCATTCATCCATACGAGTCTGTTAAAATGTTTTCCATTGTCTTCACAAATAAAACTACCGGTGATAACACACTTTTTTTCATTTGCTTTTTCTTTCATCCAGTTAACTGTATTTCCAGACATTGTTTCTGCAAACAATTCAGGACGCATGCTAAATCCGGTTGTGAACATCTCTGGAAGCACAATTAAATCAGTTACTTCAGAGATGCTTGCGATTTTCTGAGAAAACATCTCGAGATTTTTTTCTTTGTCTTCCCAATGTAAATCGGATTGGATGATAGTAATTTTTAGGTCGTTCATTTTATAATATCTTATTTAAAATTTCTGCCGCCTTCTCCAACGTATCTTCTTTCTTGGCAAAGCAGAAACGCAGCACATGATTGTCTTCCTGTTCGTGATAAAAAACAGAAATAGGAATGGATGCAATTCCGAATTCTTTTGTTAAGCGAATTGCATAATCTGTATCCTTTTCTTTGCTCAGATTTTTGTAGTTCAACAATTGAAAATAGGTTCCTGCTGCAGGGATAAGATTGAATTTGGAATCTTTTACAGCATCTATAAAATAGTTGCGTTTCTGTTGATAGAAACTTCCCAGTGAAATATAATTCTCTCTTTGTTTTAAATATTCTGCCAAAGCATACTGAATTGGGGTATTACAAGAGAATACCAAAAACTGGTGCACCTTCCTAAATTCAGTCATTAAGTTTTTAGGAGCCACGCAATAACCCAATTTCCAACCTGTAGTATGAAATGTTTTTCCAAAAGAAGAAATAATAAAACTACGTTCTGCTAAAATCGGGAAACGAGCAACACTTTGATGCTGTTGATTGTCGAAGATGATATGCTCATAAACTTCATCACTTAAAATCATGATGTCTGTTCCTTTTGTGATTTTTTCTAACATCACCATGTCGGCAACGCTCATCACACTTCCCGTAGGATTGTGCGGAGTATTGATGATAATCATTTTTGTACGGTGATTCATCTTCTTCTTCACTTTCTCCCAATCGATTGTATAATCAGGTGCTTGAAGCTGCATATAGATGGTTTTTCCACCATTTAATTCAATTGCCGGCTGATAACAATCGTAAGCAGGTTCAAAAATAATCACTTCATCCTCCTCACGAATAACCGCTGAAATAGCAGTATAAATAGCTTGTGTAGCACCTGCTGTAATGGTAATTTCTGATTCAGGATCGTATTTCGCTCCGTAAAGGTCTTCTGTTTTTTGCGCCAAAATCTCACGTAAACCAATCAAGCCGGGCATTGGCGCATATTGATTGTTTCCTGCTTTCATATATTTATTCACCAAAGAGATCATTTCTTCGCTGCAAGCAAAATCAGGAAATCCTTGAGAAAGGTTGATAGCATTATTATCCACAGCCAACTTGCTCATCACAGAAAATATGGTTGTGCCAACATTTGGGAGTTTGCTGTTGATTAAATTGGGATAGTTCATATAACTAGTTTAAAGTTTAAAGTTAGAAAGTTTAAAGTTCTAGCTTTATAGATAAGCGAAAATATACTATTTCCATAAAAAGTTTACCTTTACGGACTTTAATTTTAAAAAATCACATCATGACGATTGAAAACAACTCTGTAGTTTCTGTAAACTATACACTTAAGGCCAAAGACAGTGGCGAACAAGTAGAACAAACAAGTAAAGAACATCCTTTCGTATTTATCTTTGGGACAGGTGGCTTGCTAGAAGATTTTGAAAATAACTTGCGTGGTAAAAAAGCGGGTGACACATTCGACTTTTTTATTGAACATGCTAAAGGCTATGGTGTTCGTGATGAACAACACGTAGTAATGATTCCTATCGATGCTTTTTTAGGAGAAGATGGAAAATTTGATGAAGAAAACGTAAAAATTGGAATTACACTTCCAATGGTTGATAATGAAGGAAATCGTTTATATGGTAAAGTAATGGAAATTACAGCCGAGCACATAAAAATGGATTTCAATCATCCTTTAGCGGGAACAGATTTACACTTCAAAGGTGAAGTGTTAGAAATTCGTCCAGCTACTGAAGATGAATTGGCACATGGACACGTTCATGGTGAACATGGTCATCAGCATTAACCCTAGCTATTCGACTTCGCTCAGGTTGACAAAATGTTTTTCAAAAGAATATTTATATCATAACTGAGCGAAGTTTTTTTTGTACTACGGAAAAGACAATGTCTCTAGAGCTGAAATATCCATCTGAAAAGGAGTTTGTTCAAGTTTGTGATTTCATTCATGAATTTGAATTAGACAACCGCACCTTAAAACAAGAAGAGTTTACTGTTGCTTTTCGAGAAGGGGAATTGGTAGGTTTTGGACGTTTACGCGAACATTCAGATTGCATTGAACTTTGTTCTTTAGGAGTTGTGACTAATCATCGCAGAAAGGGAATTGGAAAAGCAATTGTGAAGGAACTCATCCTCCGAAGTAAATCTTCCATACACCTGGTTTGCATCATCCCGGATTTTTTTACTCCATTCGGCTTTCAGATTGTGAAAAGCCATCCACTTGCAATTCAAGATAAGCTCAGCTATTGCACGCAAGAATTAATAGTTCCCGAAACCTATGTTGCGATGTGTTTGCAGAAATAAATACTCCCAGAATTCCTTTCCAATAAGCCTTTCCAATACTATTTAAGATCAAGTCCTTTTGCATGGCTCCAAAACCATTTAATCGACTTAATGGTTATTAATTACATTTAATACAACAGTTAAACACCATTTTAAGCATTTATAAATCCAATAAAAGTAATTTTAATGCGATTTAGTTGCTTTTTATTAACAAAAATCCATAGTTTTGTGTACTTGTTAACATAAAATCTCTCTTTTATGAAAAAACTTACTTCAGAAGAATACAATCAACTTCCTATCCGCGGCAAAGGCCGAAGTTCGCATGTTTTTAACTCGATTGTGAATCTGCAAATTGGAGAAGCACTATTAATTGAAAAAAGCGATTGGAAACGTAAAGCGAGTCCGAGTACATTGGTCCGTTATATCGAGAAAAATCATGATATGCGTTTTACTTGCGGTTCAATTGCTGGAGGAAATGGTTGGGCGGTGAGAAGAATAGGCGAAATTAAAAAAGATGCAACGCAAAAAGAAATTCAGGCTCCTGCTCCGCTTCAAATATCAAACAGCACTTCTGATGCTGATCGCCTTCAGCTAAAATCCGATTTAGTTGTTTTTTATCTAGGCAGAATGGCATTTCATAAAATCGAACGTATCGAAGATTCAATTAAAGCTTGTGTTGGACACTTTTGGAAAAGCGACAGCACAATTGTGAAGGAATTATTCCATGAGATTATTAAAAGTCTGGAAGAACAAGGTCACATCGTTATCGAAAATGGCAAGACTTACATTCCTTTAAGAAGAAATTAATTTCCAATTAATACAAATGCGCCCCAATAAAATGGTTCTTTGTATTTTAATTTGATTTGTTTCTGAGCTTTGATAAACGCGTCTTGTTTATTTCCTGAAACCACGTAGTTTTTATAAAAATTGGTCATCAACTCCATTGTTGCATCATCACTTACCTGCCATAAACTCATAACGATTGCCTTTGCACCGGAAACTTGAAATGCCCGCTGTAAGCCATAAACACCTTCTCCTGCTTTGATATCCCCCAAGCCTGTTTCACAAGCACTCAAAATAACTAACTGTGTATTGTCGAGCGACATGTTCATCGTTTCATACGCAGTTAAAATTCCATTGTCTTTGTTTGACAAGTCACTTGTGCCATCAAACACTTGCTCACAGTTCGCTAACAACAAACCGGAGCGGTGCAAAGGATTATTTTTTGCTTTTGATGTTTCAATTCCCAATACTTTTTCGTCTTCAATGGCACTTGTATTTGCCAAAAAGAAACCATGCGTTGCTATATGCAATACGCCTGTTTGTGCCAATTTTACATTCGTTTCAGATGCCTGCTTTCCTTCGTGAACAGTTGTTTTATAGCCGTTTGTCTTTAAAATCGGATTGATATTGTCAATCTCTTTTTTAGTTCCAGGCAAGGTTGGGATTACTCCTTCTTCTCCATAAAATGGAAAACCTACAAGCGTTGCCGTTTTAATTACTACACTTTGTTGTCCTTTTTTCAATTGCAGCACATCTCTTGAATTGGTCACCAAGACTAAGTTTTTCGAATCAATCAAATATTTTCCTGTTGCATCTTTCAGCGTATTTAAACTAATTTGATTATAAACTCCATCCAAAGAAACATAGATTGTTTTTTTACCTGCGATCGTTTTGTCAATTTCAGCCCAAAATTTTCCATAAGAATCGTTATCCGCTTTTATGTTTTTGATGTTCCCTCTGTACACTTTAATATCAAAGGATTCGAGCTCTACACCATTTTTATTGATTAACAAAATTGGGTGTACAGAATTTTGTGTCAGCACCAATGTTGCATAATACACTTCTTTAGTAAATACAGCATTGAATTTTTTAAATTCGATGATATCAACGATTGCTTCATCAGCAGTTAATTGTTTTGCTAAATCCGAAAAGGTGATAGTAGCTCCGGAATAGCCTTCTTTAAAGGCATTCGACTGTGATGATAATTTTTTCTCTAAGGAATTAGTTTCTCCTTCTAAGGAATCTAGATTTATTTTTTCTTCTGCTAATTCATCTTTTGATAAAGTATACAAGCGTGCTAATAATTCTTTTTGGTCGAGCCATTGTGTGTACATGCTTTTTAATTCTTCATTCCCCCCGGCCAAAATTGCATTTTTCACTTTATTGGTTGCGCTCAACAATAACGCTTTTGTTTTCAGCTGGTAATTGAACATCAACCCAACAAGCTCCGGATTGGTGACACTTCCATCCACTACAAAAGAATTAAAGCGTTGCAAACGAGGAGAAATTTTATCCCAAAATTTTGCTTTTTCACTTTCACTCATTGGAGCAAAATACGTATCTATGTATTTCATAGTCGCATCCATTACCAATGTATAATTCACTGCTGCATCTTTGATATTACTTTTTTGCCATTGCAAAATTGCTAAATCTTCTAATGAACGAATGTAGTCAGGATGCGTTTTCCCTAGCAATTCCCCACGCATTTTTTCTGCATTGACCAAAAGTGGTTCTGCTTCTGCCAGCTTGCTGTTCATTCGATAGTAATTTCCTAAATCCACCATCGTAGCTACCGTTGCTGGATGCTTTTCGCCTAACTTTTTCTTATAAATATCATAGGCTTCTTTTAATAAACTTTCTACTTCGGCAGTTTTTCCCATCTGTAAATACAATGCAGCCAATCCACGTTTCAAATACGCATAATCGGGATGGTTTTTACCTAACTTTTTTTCCTTTTGTTTGAGTGCGTTTAAATATATCGCTTCCGACTCTGTTAACTTGCCCATGTCTTGATAAAGCAATGCTAGATTGATGGTTAAGCGAATGTAATTGCTAGAAGATTCTTTTAATTTCTCTTTTGTAATCGTTAAAACTTCAGTCATAAGCTTTTCTGCATCTGAATTTCTTCCCAACAATTGCAACAACATCGCTTTGTTGTTTAAAGCAATTGCATAAGGAACAGAAGTTTTCCCAAGTGCCGCTCCGTTATCTTCAATTGCTTTATTAATAAGCTCTTCCGCTTCATTGTATTTTCCTTCGTCTTTTAATAAAACTGCTTTATTGTTTTCAGAAGCAGCATAAGCAGCCGATTTTTCATCTAAGGCTTTCCTCAAACTTAAGGCTAAATCTGAAAATTTTTCTGCTTTGGTATACCTTCCTGTTGTTTGATACAAAAGAGCCAAATTGCTAGTTGTTAAAGCATAATCCGATGATTGAGTTACACCATTTTTTTCATAAATAAACAAGGCTTGTTTAAAATTAAACTCTGCTGTTTTAAATTTATTTGCAGCAAAAGCTAGTTCTCCTGAATTGTTAAAGTTTTTACCACGATCAACGGTTAAATCACTCTCGTCTTTATTCGTTCCTACCTTATAGCCTTCTATCATTGTATTTTTGAGGCGATCCGACTTTTCTTTGGTTTCAAACAAACCAGCATTATCACTAAAAGAAATGGCATAATTAAAATTGGATTCATCAAATTCCTTACTCGATTCATCCATTTTTTTCTCTCCAGCATCTTTTGTTTTTTGAATGGCATCCTTTTTCACTTTATCTAACGACCCTTTAAAGTCGATTTGAGAAATGGATACGGTGGATATGGAAATAGCAAGTGATAAAAAAAGTACTTTTTTCATGGTATTGTAGTTGGGGGAGTTAAATTTCGTATCGAAGTTAGGTAAATCTCATTACATAGACTCAGAAAACAAGTCACAGATTCAGATATTTTAAAAAAATAGAGTCGTGAATTAATTGCCTTTGGAAAGATTAAAACAGTAGTCTTTGGCCTAAGCTCCAATCTATATCAGCACCTCAAACACAAACCCTTTTTCTTTAGCGAATTGAATAAACTTTGGTAAAGCATATTCCATGTTTTTTTGTGCTTTGTAGCTGTCGTGAAACACAATGATAGAACCATTTCTAACATTGTCTCTTACGTTTTGTAAACATTGTTCCGGACTCGTATTTTTGTCATAATCTCCACTCAACACATCCCACATAATTACAGAATACTGTTTGGTAATGAGTGCCAGTTGTGAATTTTTTATTCTTCCGTAAGGCGGACGAAATAATTTAGAATTTACCACCTCCGCACATTTGATAACATTCCGCACATATTGATTTCCGTGAGTGTTCCACCCTTTCAAATGATTGTAAGTGTGATTTCCCACAGCATGTTTTTCATTTAAAATCCTTTGGTAGATTTCCGAATTTTTAGAAACATTTTCTCCCACACAAAAAAAAGTAGCTTGGATATTTTCCTTTTTTAAAAGATCCAGCACCCAAGGTGTGATAACAGGAACAGGGCCATCATCAAATGTTAAGTAGATTTTTTTTTCAGTTGTGGGAACTCTCCAAATGGCTTTTGGATAAATTTTTCGGAGAAGATATGTAGGGCGAACGATGTACATGTAGAAAAAGTATGATTTAAATAAAAAACGCTCTTGAGTTTTTCAAGAGCGTTTTTAAATTAATCTTTATTGTGGTCTACTTCTGTTTGACATTGGCAAACTATAATCCTGCACTGCTTTCATGTAACGCTCTTGGAAATCTTTTGCAATCGCTTCTTGTTTAAAGTAGCCTGCAAACGATACCAATTGCTCCATAATGCCTTGCGCCTGCTTCAATTCACTTCCATAGTTGCCAATTTCTTCTCTGTCCAATGCATAAATGTAATTGATATTGTTTTCATAATTATCGAACAGTGTTTTTGCTAAAGCATTTGCTTTATCATTTGCTCCTGCTTGATAATATGCAAATACAACAGAATACAATGTTCCGTCAATCGGACAATTTTCAAATGGAGTAACGGCTAAACATTTGTCTAACACTTTTATCGCTTTATCTTTTTTACCTTCTTCAACTAAAGCTGTAGCAAGTGTTCCAGCACGCTGACGGATATTCAACACACAAGAGCTCAAGAAAACGTTATCCAAGAATGTTTCTTTATTTTCCATTCCGCCCCACACAAACTTGTTCATGAAATTATCGTACATAATTTCTGTTGCAACACGTGTTTCCTGCTGACCTTCTTCCTCATTTTGTTTTACAGGAACCAAACGATATGCTAATCCTTCCAGTTGCAAGTAAGGAGCAAGATTTAGATAAGAACTTGCAGGAGCTGTAGCAGCAAAGTAAATAGGACGTTTCCAATTGTTATGAGCTAACAAATCTAAAATCATTAAATCATTTTTCTGAAGATAGTTTGCAGATGCTGTTCCCGCAACAGACGGTGACCAATCGATGCTTTTCACAATACGATTTGCCAATTCTTTAGGAACAGTTCCATTGTTCACAACCGTTGCGCTATCCACAGGAATGCTCATATTTTTTGTTGGGAAGAAATTATACCAAGTATCTTTTGAAACTTGAATAGTATGATCCAAATCATCAAACTTCACAAATTCAATCAAGTCTTTTACATTGATAAATCCTTGAATTTGTTTTCCCTGATAATTGCTAAACAATACTGCTTCACGTGTTCCCTGGCGGTACTGCCATTTTGTAAATGAAAAAGGAACAGGGTCAGAATCGTAAGCTTTATGAACCATTTGATCGATGTACCAATCTGTATTCAAGAGTTCTAAACAAACAACACGTACGTCTGTACGGATTCCTTCCACCTCTTGTGCATACCAAAGCGGGAACGTATCGTTATCACCGTTGGTAAATAAAATGGCATTGGGTGCGCAGGAATTTAAATAGTTGGCAGCAAAATCTCTTGCAATATATCTGTCAGAACGATCATGATCATCCCACTCTTCTTTTGCCATTATTGTTGGAACCGCTAATAAACAAATAGCTGTTGCACCAACCGCGCTCGTTGTTTTGTTCATCCATTTTCCTAAAAAATCGAAAATAGCCAACACTCCTATTCCTATCCAAAACGCAAAGGCATAAAACGAGGCGGCATAAGCATAATCACGTTCACGTGGCTCTTCCGGTTTTTGATTCAGATAAATTACAATGGCAATACCTGTGAAGAAAAACAATAATCCAACAACTGCAGCATTGCGTTTGTCTTTTTTGATATGATAGTACAATCCGATTAATCCCAGAATAAATGGTAAACCGTACAATACATTTTTTGCTTTGTTATTGTCTGCACCATCAGGCAATCCTTTCTGAACGCCAATTTGGGGATTTTCCAATATCGGCAACCCACTCATCCAATTTCCATCAGTAGCATTTCCATGACCTTGAATATCATTTTGACGGCCAACAAAATTCCACAAGAAATAACGCGAATACATTTGTCCGATTTGATATCTGAAAAAGAATTTTAAATTTTCTCCAAACGTTGGAATTTCTTTGGAAACTTTTTCTCCTGTTTGAGGATCAGTAATTGTTTTGTGCTTGTAGTTTTTAGGATTTGTCCATCTGCGATATCCTTGAATATGTCTTGGATTATCACTCCACATACGTGGGAAAATGGTACAAAAATCTTTGTCGTAAACACGAATAGCTCCTTTACGCGGATCGCTGATTTTATATTCTCCTTTTTCTAAATCCTGAACATATACAGGATTTCCATCTTCATCGTCAACAGCAGGTGCCGAGTAATATTGTCCGTAAAGAATTGGCCATGTACCATATTGTTCACGATTCAAGTAAGATAACAAGTTAACGGCATTCTCAGGATTGTTTTCATCCATTGGTGGGTTCGCTTGTGAACGAATAACAAGCACCAAGAAAGATGAATAACCAATTAAAATTACTGTGAAACAAAGGATAACTGTATTCATAATCGGTTTCACTTTTTTAGCTGTATAGCTTAAACCCCAAACAATACCGCCAATCAATAAAACACCATATATAATTGTTCCGCTGTTGAAAGGCATTCCTAAACTATTTACTGCAAACAATTCCATTTTAGCTGCCATCTTAACAATCAGAGGAATAACACCTGCCTGAATACTACCAAGAATTACAATGGATATGATTCCGGTAAAGATTAAGCCATTACGAGAAACTTTTTGATTTTTTTTGAAATAATAAATGAACACGATTGCGGGAATAGCCACCAAATTCAATAAATGGACACCAATAGACAAACCTATTAGATAAGCGATAAGAATGATCCAACGGTCGGCATGCGGATTTTCATCCACTTCGCGCTCCCATTTTAAGATACACCAGAAAACGATGGCAGTAAAGAAACTGGACATCGCATAAACCTCGCCTTCAACAGCCGAAAACCAAAATGAATCGCTAAAAGTATAAGCCAAAGCACCAACAGCACCCGCTCCGAAAACTGCATACATATTAGCAGAAGTAAATTCGCCTCCTTTTTCAACAATTTTACGTGCTAAAGCGGTAATAGACCAGAACAAGAACAAAATAGTAAATGCGCTACACAAAGCCGACATGGCATTAATCATCATTCCTACTTTGGATACATCACCAAAGGCAAATAAACTGAAGAAACGACCAATTAAAACGAATAATGGCGCACCGGGAGGGTGACCCACTTCCAATTTATAAGCACAGGCAATGTACTCACCACAATCCCAAAAGGATGCGGTAGATTCCATTGTACTTAAATAAGTGAAGGCTGCAATAAGGAATACAAACCAACCGATAATATTATTAAGACGCTGATAATTAGTGATATTATTCATATTTTTTGCTTTGATTATAACGCTTGCGAAGATAATTAATAAAATGAACTGGAAAGGCATTTTAAGGCTAATTTTTGTTAAACTATCTATGTATCATAAGGCTAAGAGTGAACCGAACTAGTGCATTAAATAGTTTAATCACGACCACTTAGCGATTAAAGTACGACCAAATTCAAATAAATTTTTGAGGGTTGAATAAATTTATTATTTTTGCAACCCTGTTCGCGGAAATGCGATGGTAGATTGTCCGATGGTGTAACTGGCAACACGTCTGTTTTTGGTACAGAAGAGTCTAGGTTCGAGCCCTAGTCGGACAACGCTCAAAATGATTAACCCCTTGATTGTGAAACACTTTCAAGGGGTTTTTCTTTGCCGTTGTCGGTTCGGTTGTCGGTTTACGGATTTGAATTTTCCAATTGGTGCGATTAAAATACAACCCTAGTTTCTTGACTATATCGAATTTTCAATTACTTTACACAACAAAACAACAAGTAAATCTCTATAAAAATGATAACAAACGAGGAAATTGAAAGAATTGATGCACTAAGGGAAGGGATTTGTCCCATCACAGGGTTTCCCATTGAAATAAAACCACTATCCGAAATTCATGCAATACGATACGCATATACAACTCAACCATTATTAGGGAAGGAAATTTCATTAAGTGGTGATATCGTTACCTCTTACGATAGCTATTACAAGGAAAGAATAGTTATAGAAAGACAAAGGCTACTCGATTACATTAGTGATTGCACCGATACTCACATGTTTATTACAATGGAGGATTTTTGATAATTACTGCACAAATTGAAACCTGAGAAAAAAGGCAGTATATTTTAGAAGCTCAACATAAATTCTCTTCTTTCAATTTCAGTTGAGAATGTTTTGATAGTGATATCCAATTTTTCAAGTCTTTGTGATTTATCCTCAGCCAATAAAAACATCTTTTCAATTGATTCACTTGTGTTGACCATAACCAAATCAACGTTCCTTTTCTTTAAGGCGACCTTTTCCAGCTCTAATTGTTGAGCTGCAGAGCGAGAAACAAAACAAATATCTTTGAAATCTAAAGTAATTGTTGCATTTTGAATTCTTTCATCAAAAACACTAGAAATAGCAGAACGAGAAGAAATACTTTCGTTAAAAATACTGGAGATTTCACTCACTCAGACACCTCCTTTCCGGAATATTCAGACCACTCAAAATCTTGGGTGGTTTTCGGTTATAAAACAATATTTATAATGTTTTCAAGAGGGCTGGAAAGCAAAATGAGGGGGATCAATTTTTAGCGATCAAGTGGGGTCTGAATAAGTGAAATTTCCACACAATTAAGGAAAGATAATTCTCATCTATTATAGCCAATATTCCTCCCTAAATTAAAAAATTGTACCTTTGTACAAAGTGATAGCTACTTAGGTAGCCCTACCGTTTCGGACGTAGACTTGTTAGGCGTTAAGCCATTCTAATTGGGACTTTAAAGCATCAACTTTGTTGATGCTTTTTTATTTTCCTAAATGTTGCCTGAGAAAAAAAATGTTTTTTTCTGTAAAATATTTATCCAATTTCATTTGAAATAGAACATTCTACTTGGTAATTATCATTGCCTAAATATCCAATCAATTCATTCAGCTTAATGAGCTCTTACCCATCCTGCTCAATTATTCCATTGTCATTAAAAACAAGGAGTAAATTAAAATTCAGTAAAAAGATGAATGGCTGTTTATTTTGAAGCCCACCAAAGAAAAAACTTTAACAAATTTAATCGTCCTAATTTTTTTAGTATATTTGTATTACAAAAGCATTAAAGCCCTTGTTTTTTACTCCATCCCAAAATTAAATTGGGACTACGCTGTAAGAAATGAGGGCTTTCCTTTTTGAAGTTTACTATAGCTGGCTACCCTTACTAATCCATACTTTTATTTTTTGTTCGGCTTTTCGGCAAATACTTTTAAGGAGTGAATAAAATCTTTTAATAGAAATAGGGCAAAACTGATTTTAACAATGTTAGGCGTATCGCAATTTGAGTTTCAGCAATCCAGTTCACTACTCACAAGCGAAATAGGATTCGCCTCTACTATTGCCACTATTTTCAACCAAATTAGCTAATTATTTTTAGGTTTAAGTTTTTCAATATAATTATGATCACAAAAATCATCAAGATTAAATAGGTTTATTTACCCGAAAAATTGCATCCTCTTTTACTATATCATTTACATTAATTGGTGGAATCAAAAACTTATTAAATGGTGTGTTTTCTGTTTTACAATGTAAAACACCTCTCGCAGTACCTATTGTAAGCACTGCTAAATGTGTCAAAAATCCTTTTGGAACTTTAACCGCTTTCCCTTCTTCAATCTTAAGATCATTCCATGATTCTTCTGGAATTGCAAAATGACATGCAACCTCAATTATTAAAAAAGGTTTTGAATTCTGTAAAAACTTCAAAGGAGTAAACACCGCTATTAATTTTTGATCAAAATCAACGCCAAAGCGAATTTGTGTTTCAAGCTCTACTGTTTCTTTTTCTTCGTACATATCTGCAAGCAGAGCAAACTGTTCTGTTGTGATATTTTTAAAAGCAAAATTTATTGGTTTATTTACATCCATTATACTGCCATGCTATAGTTGTTATCTACTACTACTTCCTTGCTCTCTGCCTCCACATAATCCTTCTTGAGAGGTGTTAACTGGACTATATTTGCTGATTTTGTATTAGCAATCATACTATCCTTCTTAATCCCTTCATTGAAAATATGACGAATTAATGCTTCGTCAAAATGATAATGCGCATTATATCGGAAGCTATTAGGAACAGTAATTAGTTTAATGTTCAATACAGTTTGGATTTTGCAAATAGTTTCTAGTTGCAAATTTTCTCCGCCTTTCAATAGCTTATTTACATATTGCGCAGAACAATCTAAATGTTCAGCCAATGTTTTTTGCGACATGTCTTGTGCTTTCAATGCAGATAAAATTTTTACTGCTATAGAAAAAGAGATATCCAACCATTCCTCATTCTTCTTTCTCCAATTAGCATCCTGCACCCACTGACTTTGCTTTTTAGAATTCGCAATCAGTTTTGCTTTAATACTTTCTGTTCCCATAATATTTCCCGTTTATATTTCGTAATCCTCAAATATATCCTCTTCGTTTTCTTGAATATATTTTTTTACTAATTCTAATTTATCTAATTCAACCAAAGTATGAGTTCGATCATTCATTGTTTTGGTAAGCTTAATGGCTCCTCCAGTAATTAAGAACAGATTTAAATCTATTCTTATTGCATATATTCTCAACCAACTAGGTCTATTATCTCCCTTTAACTTATCTTTCTCTAATTCTTTTTCAATTTTGTTTTTACTTAAAGGTTTAAAAATTGATGAAAGTGTAATTTCAGCATTCGTATTTCCACTTTCTGCAACCTCAAGTAATTTTTTTTCAAGTCGTTTCGCTTCATTTCTAGTTCTTTCGACTGCTTCTTCAATTGTTATCTCATTCCAAAAATCATGCGTTAAATCGTTTTGATGTTCTGTAAAAAAATCAAATAAATAAGTTGCATCATTCCAAAGTGTAAATAGACGAGTAAGCTCATCCACAACTTCTGTATCATACTGAACAGAAATGAGACTATTTTCTACTACAACAAAGGTATCAACAATTTTCATAAAAATCAACCTGTGGGTTTACTTTTTTGTATATTTAACATTCTTAATCTAGGCTATTAATAGGGCAAATGTAATAAAAAGCAAACAAACTAAAAAATTATTGTCATATAAATGTTATGAGAGCACATATGACAATAATTAAATATTTATATAATTTTGTTGTATGAGCAATAAAATGGTTAAATTTGTCTTATGAAACTGAAATTTATAAAAAGTCAAGAAATAGACAAAAATGTCAAATGTGCCATCCATAAGACTGGAAAACTTGGTTTTAGCAGCTCTGCCATTGAAAAACTGAGGCTAACTATCGAAAAAACATTAAGTATTGCTGTCAACGAGGAGGATAAAGAGGACGAAAACCTTTATGTTGCGATTAATGAAGAGACAAATGCTGATGGATTTAAAATTAGTAAGGCAGGAGAGTATTTTTATGTAAATACAAAGGCTCTTTTTGACACTATAGGGGTAGATTATAGAAATAAAAAAATAATCTATGACATTGTCGATTTTGACTATGAAGGTCAAAAATTATATAAACTGTTGAAACGGGAGGTCAAGAATAGTAAATCAGAGAATTAAAAATAAAAACGAGTGTACTGGTCATACACTCGCTTTCTAGGGAAAATTTGTTTTTGCTTTGTGGGCTATAACTAAAAGGCTATTCACCTTTTATTAAGTTTTCCTTTTTTATTTATAGAGATCAAAGGTATACTGTTTAGATCAATTTTCCAAACAATATTGCTCTGTTTTCTATTAAGACTTGTGTCCTAAAACATAGGCATATCGCTAGTATATTAATTTAAAATTTAGAGCAAATGGTAACTTTTCCAAAGTATCAAATTAAAAGAAGCGTTAATAATCAATTTTATTGGGTATTATTCGCAGTAAATGGTAAAATAATCCTTACAAGCAGCGAACAATATGTTTCAAAGCAAGGGTGTAATACTAGTATTTTAAGTAGTAAAAAGAATATTGCTTACGCTAATTTTAAGCGTGGCAAAACCTTAGGTGGTCAATTCTACTTCTTGCAAATTGCTGGGAATTATGAAACACTTGGCAAGAGTGAGATGTATGAAAGTTTTCAATCATCTGAAGATGGTGTCGAGTCTGTAAAACGGAATGCACCGATTGCAGCTGTTGAGGATCTGACGTAAAAAAAAGGGAGCATTGCTCCCTTTTTTGCTTATAAATAACTCTTATAATTTGTGATTGTTTCATCTCAATTCATTGTTATTCTAAGACGAAAGGAATTTATAAATCAATTAGCTTATCAAAAGGAAAAGGAATAATTGATTTTTCTAATTTGTCCACTTCTTCATTCAGATGATGAATTTGAAGCATTAACTCAGATCTCTTTTTGATTTTATCTTCCATTTTCAATCTAATCTTATTATTGTTGATATGGTTGTTTCTGTAATTATTGCATTCTTTATCTAGTTTATCAAAAAAAACTTTTTTCAGAGCTTTGATCTTTTCCCTTCTAACATATTCCCAAGATTTACTCTTAAGATCATTCGCTAGATATGCTTTAAATTCTTCAATTGTAAAAAGATGCTGATTTACACTAACAAAATTTCTTAAATTTAAAGACAATGTAGAAACATCTTTATCAACTATTTTTTTAAACTTAAAATCATCTATTGGGTTTGTAAAAAAAGGTTCTATAAAAAATTCTTGCTCTCCCATTGATAAGACAATATCTACTTTTATATATCCATATTTACTGTTGTAAGTTACTTCCGTTTTTACTGTTGTAATTTTAAATTCTTTTTGTGGTTGAAGAACTATACTGTACAAGTAACTTTCATTAGGTATTTCTAACAGTATATTATATGCTTTAAAAAACAATTTGGCTTCATTAATAAATTCTTTATAATCTTCAGATTCATTTCTCAAAGAATATACGCCAATTTTAGGAAGGGAAATTGAGCTCATTTCTTTAAATACTTCTTTTGTCAACCAATGAATATAGGATTCATAAGAATTATTATGAGCACAATTAGATTCTGCCGTATGACGAAAATGAGGTCTTTGCTTATTACCCTCGTCATTAACAGCAACTAAATCACCTTTGCACAAATCACAATAGCAGTTACATTTTAAACCACTTTGAACATCCTTGATATTTAAAAGTTTATCAGTAGTTCTGCTTTTAGCAATAGGGATTTTTATATTATTTGCCATTCAAATTCAAGACTTACATTTTTAAATTACTAACATTATGCCAATGGGGTTGGTTTTCTATATCTAGTAAAGGCAATAATATAATATTCGACATTAGATGGAATCGCGGCAGTATTATTAATAAATTCAATTGCTTCTTCTTCCGCAGCGAAATCCAATAAATTCATTTTAACTAATCCCGAACCGTTTAATTGTCCATAATTTTGAGGAGTTCCAATTTTCATAAAAATTCCATACACCTGTTCCATATTATTTTTGTTTAAAATTATTTACCTACAATTAGTTTAGTTTTACTCAATTTTAATTTTATCAATCTCCTTCATCAATCTATCCGTTTCCGAAAGTGCAACTATAATTTTTTGATAATGCAAAATATCATCAAACTCTAATTTTCTTCCTTTGCGGTCTTTGAGCCATTTTTGGGCTGGTTGATAACCGCCAATGTAATATTCCCAAGCGATTTGTGGAACATTGTCAAAATACTGCGTGTCGTTGATGTAAACTTTACCGTCTTGATATTTAGGTTTGCTAACTACATTGTCTCCATCTTCGGGATATTGTGTAATGAATTTTTCAACTATTGGACTTTCTAATAAATGAATTTGCCTGATTTCTCCACCCAGTTTTACCAATTGCCAAAATGTTGTTGTGTCTTTTGGATAAGGAACTCTCGGGAAATCAATTTTTAAAAACTCTTTGTATTTTTCTCGGTATGTTCGGGAATGTAAAACCGCATAGGTGTAATCTAAAATGTCAATTGGGGCAAAAGTGTCTTTGGTTGTTTCCGTTTCGTTGGTAAAAGTTAAACCCAATTTCTCTGCTATTTGCTTTACAATTTCTACGTTTAGATTTGGTGTTCTTTCTATTGTTTGCCCGATGGTTTGTTGTCCATTGGTGTTGGGATAGAGATAGAGAGGAAATACATTTGAATTATCTAAAGAAGAAGTCAAACTTTTGTCAGTTATTGAATTAGATATAAAATAGTTGTGTGCAGATTCATCTCTACCAATTTTAACACAAACAAGTGAATAATTATTTGTAACCAAATTATTCATAACATCTTCTCTTCCCCAATCCACCATTTTCTTTGTGTAGTAGATAAATCTTTTATCAAACGGTCTGTATGAAATATATTTAATGTTATTATCGTGATTTTCTTGACTCAATTCCTTTCTTGCTTTTGACAAATCCCAACCACGTGTATCTCCAGGCAAATATTTCCCCGATGACTTTGTACCAAAGTATTTAGTTCTAACACTCAAATCGTCAATTGATAAATCAGAAAATTCCTTTATCCTCTTTAATAAATCAATTTTGTACATATCTATTACAAAATGGTCTCTTGCAGTAGTAACGCCCATTGATTGTTTTTTAAAAAGCTCTCCGATTTGAATACCTTCATTAAACTCTGCTATTGCATTATGATTTACTGGAATAAAAAACAGATTAGGCTTTTCGGGATTTAGTTCTTTAAAATCTGTAGTAGAGATATTCCTTTCAGAAAGAAAATCATATTTAAATTCTCTTTTTCCATAAAGGTCGTAATGAAAAACTTTGCTTAGTTGGTTGTTTTTTTTCTTCCCTGTTTTAATAAAGATGTTTATTGAAACACCTTGCATAATATCGAATACGTTTACATCAGGACTGCCATCAGGAGATATTTCTTTTTTTGTGCTGTTACCGTGTAAGTCAAGTGTATAAATTTTATCAAATGTTTTTAGCAAGTTCCAACGCATACCTCTAAAAGTAGGATTGTCTAAAAATCCGTGAGGATTGATAAAAGCTAAAATACCGCTACCGTTTTTCTCAATGAAATGTTGACCGTAACGCAAGAATTTTACGTAGTCGTCATTGAGCCAGTGTTTACGTTCATTAAAGTGAACGCCATCAACATATTTGTAATCTTCAATCAGTTTGCTAATCCATTCGCCATTGTTTGAAGATATTCCGCTATAAGGCGGATTTCCAATAACACACATTACAGGAGTATCTCGTTTAATGTGGTTGGCTTCGTTGGCTTCTGTACTTAACCAATTTGCAAAAAGAGTTCCTGTGTCTTGATGGTGTTCTTCTAAACTGTTGGTAAGATAAACTCTGAACCTTTGGTTAGTTGTAGGTTTGTAGCCTGTTTCAGTCAAAAGCAAATCCAATTTTAAATGTGCCATTGCATAACTTGCCATTAGCAACTCAAACCCATTTAGGCGAGGCAATAAATGCGTTTCTACATAATTGCTCCAAATTCCTTTTTGTCCTTCAAACTTTTTATGAATGTGTTTTACTACTTCGGCTAAAAAAGTTCCTGTCCCTGTGGCTGGGTCAAGTATTTGCACTTTGTGAACTTCTTGTTCTGTTTTTTTGC
>CAYWAV010000046.1:0-16319 GCA_964456225.1 uncultured Chitinophaga sp.
GGCATTACAATTTTATCAGAAGCATCAATGATTGTCAAATTGGTCCAATCCGAAATTCCTTCCCAGTCATCCATTTTTCCAAAACCTGCAATTTTATCATTTTCAATTGCTAGCCAAGCATTATGAATACTATTCAATTTTTTCATTTCTGCACCCGAAACTTTTAGCTTCGGTTCACCCTCTACTTGAACTAACTGTTTTATATTTTTAATCAGAATTTTCATTGACATTAATTAATGCTGAAAGATACTAAATAGACAAGTATCTTCATTTATTTTCTCTTAAAAGGGCAACCTTTTTATTACTTCTGCGTCTTACATATAAAACCTACTAATTCTTAATTTCTTACTATGGCATAAAATTACATTTTGATTATTAATTAAACCCTAAAATGTAATGCTATGAAGAAAAGAAGAATCCTGTTTCCTCTGTTTGCAATAGTTGTAAGCGCGAGTGCCCAAGAAGGAACCGATTTTAGTCCTAAATCAGACACCGTTCCACAATTCAAAAAAAACGAAATAAGTATCAATACCGCGCCAATTTTCCGGGCATTATTAAATGGCGGTTCAGCTCAAGCCACCCGATTTTCTGCAACTTATAAAAGAAATTTGACTAGCAAATCAGCATTCCGTTTTTCCATTATAGCTGATATGATGAATCAAAATTCCTATCATCCTAATCCTTGGAACGAAGTCATCATCCTACAAACTGATAGTGTATTAATAAAGCAAACAACTGTTAGCCCTTCTTATGTTAGTCCGCATGTAAACATTGGTTATGAGCGGCTTTTTGGAAAGAATAAACTAAAATGGTTTTACGGAACTGATTTGACTTTAGGCTATTCTAAAAGTGAATCCTATAAACAAAACAAAACGCTTGTCAGAGATACCGCAGTTGGTCCGAATGCCTGGGTGGAAGTTATGGATACTCAAGCAGATATTGTTTATAAAACAAAAACGAAAGCTTTTTCAGTTGGCATCAGCCCGTTCTTTGGTGCAAAATATCCTCTTTCAAAACGTTTTTCTATTTCAGCGCAAGTAGCGGTGGACCTGGTATTTCAAAAGAGTCAAGTTGTAGAAACCAAAGGAGCTACAACAAGAAAATTTACTTATTCTACATTTGATTTTAATCAGAATACAGGAATTGTGAACGACATCTCTTTGATTTATAAATTTTAGTCTTATCGAAAGAATTGAGAAGGTTGCTTTTTTTTATACAGAAAGCAACCTTTTCTATTTATTTGTACTCTACCATATAGATAAACCTTAAACCCACTAAACGACTCACCCTTATGAAAAAAATTAGTACTCTCCTCAGTTCAGTTTTTATTGCTCAGCTTATGGTTGCTCAATGTGTTATGACAGGCAGCGCAACTGCTGGACCATGTGTTTCAACAACAAATACCTATTCTGTTTTCGGTTTTGTGGGTTATGTGAATCCACCAACTACAGGAACTCTTTTAATTACCAGCAGTTGTGGTGGAACTCCAGTAATACTAATGCCACCTTTTTCTGGCTCCTCAAGTTTTTCAATTCCCGGTTTACCCGCTAATGGAGCTAATTGTACCGTGATGTTTTCCTTTTCGGATCTACCAACGTGTATTTATACTGCAATGTATACTGCTCCAGCAGCTTGTGGCGCAACAGGAGTGGCAGAAAACACATTTTTAACAAACTTGTCTATTGCTCCAAATCCATCGACAGGCTCCTTTAATTTAACATTCGATCAAACGCAAGTGCAAACGATTTCTATTGAAGTTGTTGATGTTTTGGGTAGAGTCGTGTTGAGTCAAACGCTTCCTAAATTTTCAGGAATTTATGACAAAAAGCTAGATTTAACTACTTATAACAAAGGTGTTTATTTTGTTAGAATAACAGGTGAAAAGAACACGGAAATTCGTAAAATAATTTATTACTAAATCTTAGTTTGGTTGAGCTTTTTGCTTTTCCAAACCCTTTAATAACAACATTTATGCAAAAACGAGGCATCCTTTTATAAGGATGCCTTTTTTGTGTCAATTATGAACCATAAATTTGCATTATTTGTCGTAAATTAGCGCTTAAAATTAGTTGTATGAAGAGCGTTTTTGTTTTATTGATAGCCACATTTTCCTTACTTACTTTCAATTTAAAAGCACAAGATAGTTGCATTACCGCATTTCCATTTTGTACGGGAAGTGTTTACGACTGGGATTCACCTACTGGAATTGCAGCACCTTCTGGTCCGGATTACGGTTGTCTCGGCAGTGTTGCAAACCCGATTTGGTTTTCTTTTCAAGTAACAACAGCTGGACCGATTACAATTACTGGTTCAGGATTAGATTTTGCTACAACACCAGCTCCTATTGATATTGACTTCATTTATTGGGGGCCATATACTTCTTTAACCGGTGTTTGTTACACCCAGTTAGATGCTTCACATATTGCTGGTTGTGATTATTCAGGAAGTAATTTGATTAATATTTCTATTCCATCTGCTGTTGCAGGTAATTTTTATATTGCAATGATTTCTAATTATTCGGATGACCCAGGAAATATCAATTACTCCCAAACAGGAGGATTGGGAGCAGCAAATTGCGGATCAGCTTGTACATTTAATACCTTAACGACATTTCCTACAGTATGCGATTCTATTGATAACACATACGATGTTACTGGCTCAATTAATTTCTTATATCCTCCAACAACTGGAATACTTACTATTTTTGGAAGTTGTGGTGGCTCTCAAACATTTACGGCACCTTTCATTAGTCCTATAAACTATTCTTTAAATAATCTTTCATCCAATGGTGCTTCTTGTGTTGTTGCTGCTGCCTTTTCGGATGATGGGTCTTGTAGCATTAATAAATTTTATGCAGCACCCGCAACCTGTAATTTTACTTCAGTAGGAGAATTTTCAACTGATTTGGGATTAACTATTTCCCCAAATCCTTCCAATGGCTTGTTTGAACTAAATTATAATTCGAATGATCAATATGGTACAATTTCTATCACTGATATTGCAGGTAGAAATGTATATACCGAAAAAGTTTTTAAAGTAGCAGGCTCTTACAAAAAGCAAATTGATTTATCATCGATAAAAAAAGGGTTTTATTTTGTTGCAGTTGAGGGAGAAAGTGGCAGCGCAGTTAAAAAAATAATTTTGAATTAAAATTTATGGCAGGCAATTCTTTCGGAAAATTATTTACATTAACCACTTTTGGCGAGTCGCATGGCATTGCCTTGGGTGGTATTTTGGATGGCTGTCCAGCTGGTATTCAAATCGACCTTGATTTTATTCAATCCGAATTGGACAGAAGACGCCCGGGACAGTCTCATATTGTTACTCAACGTAAAGAAAGCGATACAGTAGAATTTCTTTCAGGAATCTATGAAGGTAAAACGATGGGAACACCTATCGGCTTTATTATTCGTAACGAAAATCAAAAATCAAAAGATTACGAGCACAATGAAGATGTATATCGTCCTTCTCATGCGGATTATACCTATGATGCAAAATATGGAATGCGTGATTATCGCGGAGGCGGAAGATCATCTGCACGTGAAACAGTTAGTCGAGTTGTTGGGGGTGCAATTGCGAAATTGATTTTAAAACAACATGGAATAACCATTCAAGCTTATACTTCTCAAGTAGGTGATATTAAACTTTTGAAAGATTACCACGACTTGGATCTTTTTACAATTGATTCTAATATAGTACGCTGTCCGGATGCTTTAATAGCAGATACTATGATTCAAAAAATTGAGCAAGTTCGTAAGTCAGGTGATACAATTGGAGGGATTATTTCCTGTGTCATCAAAGGAACACCTGTTGGATTAGGTGAACCTGTATTTGATAAATTGCATGCAGATATTGGCAAAGCAATGTTAAGTATAAATGCAGTAAAAGGTTTTGAATACGGAAGTGGTTTCGATGGTGTGAAGATGAATGGTTCAACTCATAATGATCAGTTTCTAGTCGAAAAAGGGAAAGTACATACCCAGACAAATCACTCAGGCGGAATACAGGGGGGAATTAGTAATGGTGAAGATATTTATTTTAGAGTCGCTTTCAAGCCGGTAGCAACTATTATGCAAAAACAAAATACAGTCAATTCAAAAGGAGAAGCAGTGGAAATGATGGGAAAAGGAAGGCATGATCCTTGTGTATTGCCCCGTGCTGTTCCAATTGTAGAAGCAATGGCAGCATTGGTTTTGGTTGATCATTTACTTAGAAATAAAAGTGCTAAATTCTAATAATGAAATAGGCAATTGAGCAGTAGAGGCAGTTGGCAAAAAAAGATACAATTAAATGCCAGTCAGTTCGAGCGGAGTCGAGAACAAGGGAGTTGAGAGGCCAAATCAAATAAGTAGACAAAAAAGCAATCGGCAAATAAAAAAGAAAAAATAAACAACAAAAAAATCCGCGAAAATCCGCGTAATCAGCGAGCAAAAACCGAACAACCATGACAAACGAAACACCGAAAAAGAAAAAAAGTTTATTAAGAAGAATCTTAAAATGGACAGGAATTACATTTTTGTTATTAATCATCTTGATTATAGCAGCTCCCTTTTTATTTAAAAAGCAAATTGTGCAGTTTGTAAAAGATACAGCCAATAAAGAATTGAATGCCAAAGTAAATTTTGGTGAATTCGATTTAACATTGCTGAGTACTTTTCCTGATTTTACACTTTCAGTGGATAGCGTTAGTGTTGCAAACATTGGAGATTTTGAAGGTGATACTTTATTGTATGCTAAAAACCTCACTATTGGTTTAAACCTTATGAGCGTTATCAATGGCGATAAATATGAGATTCATACAATCTCAATTGATCAACCTCGTATTCATGCATTGGTTTTGAAAGATGGAAAAGCAAACTGGGACATCACCAAGCCAAGTGTTGATTCAACAGGAAAAGTAGACACCGCTAAATCGGCTCCCTTTAAAATGGGATTGGAAAAGTTTGAAATTAAAAATGCTTATATCGTTTATGATGACGCGTCAATGGGCTTTTATACAGAGTTGTATAATATGACTCATACACTCAGCGGTGATTTTACTTCCGATAATTTTGTTTTGGAAACATTAACAGAAATTGAAAGATTCACAATGAACTATGGTGGTGTAGCATATATGAACAAAGTAAAAACACGCATCAAAGCAGATTTGGATGCAGATATGCCCAACTTTAAATTTTCGTTCAAAGACAATGAATTTTCTTTCAATGAATTGACATTGGGATTGGATGGTTTTTTCGCAATGCCGAAAGAGGATATGGACATGGATTTGAAATTCAAAGCCAACCAAACAGAATTTAAAAACATTTTATCCTTGGTTCCGGGAGTTTATACAGCTGATTTCAAAGATGTAAAAACATCCGGTTCATTATCTTTGGATGGTTTTGCAAAAGGAATCTACAACGATACTAAAATGCCTGCCTTCGGCTGCAAGTTGCTTGTTAAAGATGCGATGTTCCAATATCCTTCTTTACCTAAATCAGCAACAAACATTCAAATTGATTTAGTAGTTGATAATAAAACAGGAGAACCGGATGCAACCATTATCGATTTAAATAAATTTCATGTGGAGTTAGGTGGAAATCCAATTGATGCTACAATGCATGTTTCTACGCCTGTTTCAGATGCAAACATCAATGCTGCTGTTCTTGCTAAAATTAATTTGGCGAGTATGAAAGATGTTGTTCCAATGGAAAAAGGAGACGACTTAAATGGTATGATCACTGCAGATGTTAAGATGAAAGGTCGTATGAGTGCTATTGAACAAGAAAAATATGAAGATTTTCATGCAGAAGGGAAGTTGACTATTTTAGATATGAACTATCAAACTAAATCGTTGAACTATCCAACAAAAATCTCTGCCATGTATTTAGAATTTAATCCTAAGACGGTAGATTTAACAAAGTTTGATGCCGTGGTTGGAAAAAGCGATATTCAGATGGATGGTAAGATCGAAAACTTTCTTCAGTATGCCTTAAAAGATTCTTTATTAAAAGGAACCTTTAATTTGAGTTCAACTTTGTTGGATGTTAACGAATTGATGAGCAGCAGTGATACAACACAAGCGGTTGCAACACCTGCAGATACGGCTGCAATGACTGTAGCAGAAGTGCCATCTAATTTAGATGTTCGTTTAAATGTAAACATTGCTAAGTTGTTGTATGATAATTTAACTATCACCAAAGTAACAGGTGGCGTTGCAATTAAAGATAGTAAAATGGCCTTGGATAATTTAAAATTAACCTTAGATGAAGTTGAAGGAACAATGGCATTGAGTGGTGTTTACAATACTCAAAATCCTAAAAAACCCACAGTTGATTTTGATGTAGACATAGCAAACTTTGATATTCCTAAAACAGTAAAAATGTTTAATACAGTTGAAAAGCTTGCTCCAATTGCAAAATATGCAACAGGAAAATTTGGAACAAAATTAAAGTTCACAACACTATTGGATCAACACATGGAACCTGTTATGAATACTTTAACAGGTGGCGGTAAATTAATCACAAACAGTGTTACAGTAGAAGGCTTTGAACCCATAAATAAATTGGCAGATGCATTGAAACAAGAGAAGTACAAAAAATTGACTTTCGAAAATGTAAACGCAACCTATACATTTAAAGATGGTAGATTATTCGTTGATGAAATGCCTATTAAGTCAGGGAAAATTACAGGAAGTGTAAAAGGTTCAACAGGATTTGATCAAACAATTGATTATACATGGAAGTTAGAGATCCCTCGTGATGAATTTGGTTCTCAAGCCAATGCAGCAGCAGGAAGTTTATTGGCTCAATTAAATTCACAAGCAGGCACAAATGTGAAATTGGGCGATAAAGTAAAAATAAAAGCATTGTTTGGTGGAACAGTAACTAAGCCTACTTTAAAAACTGATTTGTTTAATACGGAGCAAGGTGCAAAAGAGCAAGTGAAAGAAATTATTTCTCAGGGTGTGGATATGGCTAAAGAAAAAGCACGTGAAGAAGCAGAAAAGATTATGAAGGATGCTCAAGCGGAAGCAGACAAATTGAAAGCGGATGCCAAAGTATTAGCTGATAAAACAAAAGCAGAAGGTTATGCGGCTATCGACAAAAATGTTGAAGACATTAAAAATCCAATTGCTAAAATGACCGCAAAGGCGGCTGCACCGGCTGCAAAGAAAGAAGTGGATAAAAAAGCACAAGTGATCTTGGATGAGGCAAACAAAAAAGCTGATAATGTTTTAATAAAAGCTAAAGCAGAATCTGATAAAAAAATGCAGTAAAAGAAGTCGCGAGGTTTCACTCGCGATGGCGAGTAAGCCTCGCCATATATAGTAGCAATATGGAATGCGTATCTTTTTCTTATTACAACGTTATACTATTATTAAAACAAAATAAATTCCCCCTTGAAAAGGGGGTTAGGGGGATTTCATGAAACGCTATCAAAAAGCACAGTTATTATTATTACTAAGCTCATTAGCAACCACTGCATTCGCTCAGGATGAAGCGAAATGTCAGGAAATTGACAATAAAAAAGCTACGAAGTTATACGAGCAAGGAACCGATAAGAAATTCAAAAAAGAAGAACGTCTTGCATTCTTGACGCAAGCAATGGAATTAGAACCAGATTATGTGGATGCGAATTTCGCTTTTGCTATGGAACGAATAAAAACCCTTAGCATTGCAGAGGCAAAATACAAGCCGGTAGAACCGTATTTAAAAAAAGTAATTGCAGTTTGTCCCAAATACCATTCCGACCCCTATTATTATCTTGGATTCATTGCTTGGGAAGATGAAAATTATGACGACTGTGTTAAATACATGAAACTATACATCGATTTTAAAGATGATGATGAGAAAAAATTTAACAAAGATTACGATGCACTTTTAAAACAAGCCAGAGATATGGTTCGTTATGCAAAAGTGTATAGCGACTTATTCAAAAATAAAGTTCCTTTTGATCCTATGCCTGTTGCGGGTATTTGCACCGAAAAAGATGAATACCTTCCTGTCATTTCCTCGGATGATGAAATGATGTTGTTTACACGTAAACAGCCTTATGTAAACAAAGACATGGTTTATGAAACCGATAAAGAAATGGAATTGTTCAGCTACGCCACTAGAAGCAAAACAACCGGTGAGTTTAACAAAGGTCAACGAATGCCTTATCCGTTTAATAAAGATGGTGCAGAAGGCGGTGCTACCATGTCAATCGATAACAAACACATCTTTTTTACAAGAGGTAAAGATGAAGGTGGAGCCGTGTTAAATTTTGATATTTATACTTCTGATAATATCAATGGCGAATGGACAGAAGCAAAAAAGGTAGAAGGAATTAATGACCCCATTTATTGGGATTCTCAGCCGAGTATCGCATCGGATGGTAAAACACTCTATTTTGCGAGTGACAGAAAAGGTGGAAGAGGAGGAGTAGATTTGTATGTCACAATAAAAGATTTGGCAACGGGTACTTGGGGGGCGCCAGTAAATATGGGTCCAGTTATCAATACAAATTTCGATGAGAAATCAGTTTTTATCCACTCCGATTTTCAAACCTTATATTTTTCTTCCGATGGCCATCCAGGTGTAGGAGGTTTTGATATTTTCTTATCTAAGAAAGGTGAAGATGGTAAATGGAGTGAGCCTAAAAATATTGGGATTCCCATTAATACTCCTCGTGATGACTTAGGTTTTTTTGTTAGCACAGATGGGCATTTAGGTTATTTCTCTTCTAATGAACCGACTCGCGCAAATGGCAAATCAGTTGGCAAACATGATGTTTATTCATTTGAGTTATACAAAGAGGCGCGTCCGGATGAGGTAGCATTTTTTAAAGGTAAGATTGAAGATTTTGGACAAGGTACTCCGGTTGGATTTAAAGTAGAAGCCAAGGATGTAGTTACAAATAAAGTTACAGAAGGAATGGTAGATACCATCACAGGAAGTTATGCGTTGGTGGTGAATACCAAGGCAAAAAATGATTTAATTATTACAGTAAAAAAAGATAATTATGCTTTTAGTTCTCAATTGATAAAAAAAGATTCATTAGTTGCTGCTAAACCTGTTAAACGAAATCTACAAGTGGATACAATCCAGGTTGGGAAAATATATTTGCTGAACAATATTTATTATAAAACAAATTCGGCTGATTTAGATCCGAGTTCAGCAGTTGTAATCAGTGAATTTTCGGAATTCTTAAAAGCCAATCCAACTATTAAAATTGAAGTGCGCGGACATACAGATAATGTGGGCGATGCAAAATCAAACTTGGCGCTTTCAACCGATAGAGCATTTAGTGTTCGTGATTTATTAATTGCAAAAGGTATTGAAGAAAGCCGTTTGATTAATTTTAAAGGTTATGGTGCATCTGTTCCTATTGCAGATAATGGAACAGAACCTGGTAGAGCAAAGAACAGAAGAACAGAGTTTGTGATTGTAGATAAATAATACAATCCATTTTTATTTTAGAATAGAATCTGAAAAATACGTACAACCAAAAAATCCTTCCTGAATTAACAGAAAGGATTTTTTTATTGGAACAACTTTTTTATTGATAGCTACTGTTTCACAACTTTGTAATTCTTAATATCTCTGGTACTAATTACATTCAAGATATATATTCCTTTTTCAAAAGAACTCAAATCGATGTTAATCAATTCTTGAGTGATGCTTTCATTGGTGTAAATCAACTTACCTTGTACATCAAACAATTTTATAGATGTAATTTCCTTGAATTCTGTTCCAAGTTTTACGTTTACACTATTGTCGGCAGGATTAGGGTATACAGCTACAACAGAAGCAGGGAAATTATGCGATACAGATGTTGTAATAGGAACCAATCCACTTAAAGTAAGGTCTGTTATGAAAATTGATCCTGCAACAGTTTGGTTGTAAAGGAAAATTATTTTCTGCACTTGGGTCAGATCAATTCCTGTGAAATCGGTCAAAGGGATTTTGATACTATTATAGCAAACTTTTGGCAAAACGAAAAATTCTGTACCTGGAGGAAAATACATCGCCTGTGTGTAGTCTTTAATGTTTTTGCTGCTGATGGCGCCTGAAGCATCAACCAGCTGAATGGTATAGTATTGATACTGTCCTGCAGTGGCTTCAGAATAATCCACACTTGCTCTGAATTGTAAATTTTCGTAGATCGTAAAATTCTGGTTTGCAACTGGAATGATATTTTGATAATAATCTCCCGGTGCATTCCAACGCATGCCAAGTTGAGGCATTCCTAAAGCAGAACTTGTTCCACTGTGTGGTTCTTTATCGTTGGATGAGCTTACACTGCAATTAAACTCAGTTGCATCGTCCGAGCAGATGTCGAATTTAGTAAGGCTATTTGCTGAAACTGCTCCAGATAATGTATTTGTGATTTCTGCTCCCTCTGTTAACTGACGGTTGATGTCAAGGCGCTGAGAAGCAGGAGCATGGTACGACATAAATACAGCACCTGTGTCGAGAGTGGATGAAACAGGAGGAACAATGTCATCTGCATTTAAAATTGGAGCAAACATTGTTTCATTTCCAATGTATGTTCTGAAAAAGGCACTTGCATAAGTCACCAACATAGCTTGTTGTTCAGCAGGAGTCAATCGTTTGCTTTGTGTGCCGAGTGTTCCACAGTGAATATCATTGTTGCCATAATTGTTGTCCCAGTCATCAGAAGTGCCTGCAATATAGGAGCCAGGAGTCCAAACAGTATTGTAAAAATTATGATTTGCACCCATAACCAATAACGAATGTTTAGGCGTTTCGTCTGTTAAATCATTGTAACGAATATCGTCATAAAAATGTACTCCTTGCAAATCAGAAACATCACCATCACAATATGGAGCAATGTTCATCAAAGGCATGTCGTTTAATATTCTTCGTCCAAAATCTACAGGAGCTAAAGGTAAAACAGCTCTGATTCCATAAGGCTCACCTAAGGTGCGATTCAATAAAGCATGCGCTACAACACCTTCACCGCCTCTTGAGTGGCCCATTGTTCCAACATTCTGTAAATCCAGCTTACCAACAAAGGTTGTCCCGAAAGGTGCGCCACCTGTTGTATTCCAAGTGTTCCATAAATCCAAATGATGTTGTGTTAAAGCAGCACGAGCAGGCATTCCTCTGTCGGCTAAACTATTATCATCTGCATTGATTGCATTTGCTGAAATGGAAATAACAATGTAGCCGTGACTTGCCATTTGTTGTCCTAAATAATCATAGCCTTGAAAACTGGTTATGGATTGATCACCTGAAACACAAGGCCAATCCAATGCGGTATTTGATGGGTTACTCGTTTGGTAACAAGTGGAGTGGCGACCGTGTAAAAAAACTAAAACAGGAAATGGCCCCGAACTCAACAACGTTGGATAATGAACCGAGCCACGCACTTCCATAGGATTTGGAAAAGAAGGATCGGTAAATGCTAAATCTCCTAAATTGTAAGACATATAGCTAACTGCAAACGTTCCTGGTAAACCCGGATCAGGAGTTGTTTGCGCAATACTTAAAAACGGAGTGCTAATGAAAGCAAGAAGTATAATGAGAGAAAAAGTGTATTTTTTTATCATTGGAATGTAGATTATCAATTCTTAATTACCGGTTAGCTGTTTGCTGAATTTCCCTAATGCCCAGCATTTTTTTGAATTCTTTTTGCAAAACTTTGCAGGGTCAATTGTTGGGTCTGGAGCTTTTTTAAATTTGTTGCCATAACTCATCCAGACGTAATCTCCTTCAATAAGATTATTAAATTCTGCTACTGGAATATAAAATGTGATAGCACCTTTGCCATCTCTGTTGTTCTGCTTACTTAATGAAAAATCAGTTTTTCCAATGTGTAGAATGTAGATGTTCCCTCCAACATAAAATGGTTGAGAATTAGAAATAGTCAACTCAATTCGTTCTCCGTTTTGAATGATTTTTGTTATGGATGTCGACTGTGCAATAGCAATATCTGAAAAGATAAAACTGATGAAAGCAATAATTAAGAGACTGAGTTTTTGCATATTTTTTTGTTTTTAATAAACATTCAAATTATAAACCAAATTTGAACACATCTAATGTAATGAATAAATGCTTGAAAATAAAAAAAACGTCCCGCAAAATGCGGGACGCTTAATATTTTTAATCTGCTTGTAAAAACGGATATCTATAATCCGTAGGCGGCACAAATGTTTCTTTAATAGTGCGAGGAGAAACCCAGCGCAATAAATTTACCATCGCTCCGGCTTTATCATTCGTTCCTGAACCTCTCGCTCCGCCAAATGGTTGTTGTCCAACCACCGCACCCGTACATTTATCATTGATATAAAAATTACCAGCTGCATTGCGTAAAGCTTTTGCTGCATGTTCAATTGCATAACGGTCTTGGGCAATAATTGCTCCTGTTAATGCATAAATAGAAGTTGTATCTACTGTATGTAAAATATCGTCAAACTTTTCTGAATCGTACACATGTAATGTCAATACCGGGCCGAACAACTCTTCACACATCGTTACATATTTTGGGTCTTTTGCTACAATGATTGTTGGCTCAATGAACCAACCTTTTGATTTATCATAATTTCCACCTGCAATAATTTCTACATTTTTATCTGCTTTAGCGGCATCAATGTATTTAGCCAATTTGTCAAATGATTTTTCATCAATCACAGCATTGATGAAGTTTGTAAAATCTTCGGTTGGACCCATCTTAAACGATTTCAAATCCGCTTGAAGATATCCTTTCACTTCATCCCAAAGGTTAGAAGGGACATAAGCTCTAGAGCAAGCTGAACATTTTTGTCCTTGATACTCAAATGCACCGCGGCTGATAGAAGTAGCTAATATTTTTGCATCTGCAGATTTATGAGCAAGAATAAAATCTTTTCCGCCTGTTTCTCCAACAATGCGTGGGTACGTTTTGTATTTATGAATATTGTTTCCAATCGTTTTCCATATGTTCTGAAATACTTCAGTAGAACCGGTGAAATGAATTCCTGCAAAATCTGGATGTGAGAAAACAATGTCAGCTGCATCTGGACCAGAAGGATAAATTAAATTGATAACGCCATCAGGAACCCCTGCTTTCATGAAAATTTCCATTAACACATTTGCCGCGTATACCTGAGTGTTAGAAGGTTTCCAAACAACAACATTTCCCATCATTGCACAAGAAGAAGGTAAGTTTCCTGCAATTGCTGTAAAGTTGAATGGAGTCAATGCATATAAAAACCCTTCTAATGGTCGTTGTTCAACACGGTTCCAAACACCAAATCCTGTTCCAGCAACAGGCGGTTGTTGTTTGTATATTTCGGTCATATACAAAACATTGAATCGAAGGAAATCAATAATCTCACAAGCCGAATCAATCTCAGCTTGAAAAGCATTCTTTGATTGTCCGAGCATTGTAGCAGCATTTAATTTAGCACGGTAAGGACCAGCAATTAACTCAGCAGCTTTTAAGAAAATACTTGCACGGTGTTCCCAAGCCAATGCTTCCCATTTTGGTTTTGCAGCCAAGGCCGCATTGATAGCTTGTGTAACGTGCTCTTTATTGCTTTTATGAAAATGTCCTAATGTATGTTTATGATCGTGAGGCGGAGCAAGTCTTACTTTGTCATTGCTTCTTACTTCTTTTCCTCCAATATACATTGGAATATCTAATTCTTTAGAACGCAATTCTTTTAACATTGCTTGAAGTTCTTTTCTTTCAGGACTTCCAGAAGCGTAACTTTTGATAGGTTCGTTCAACGGAGCGGGTACTGTGTAATTTCCTTTTGGCATAATCTTGTAATTGAAGGTTAAAAATTGAAGAACAAATATACGAAAAAGGAATGATGCTAAATATTACAAATTGTATTGTTTTTAGATTTTTGAAGGGCGAAATTTTATTGGTAAATACATACGTACATTGACTTTTTTACCTTTGTTTTCACCTGGTTTCCAATTAGGCATCAATTTCACTACTTCTAATGCCGCTTCATCAAATGGTTTGTTGAATCCCTTAAAAACTTCAATTTTTTCAATGCTTCCATCTTGCATTACTACAAATGAAATGTAAACAGTTCCAGTATTGTTTTCGGTTGTCGATGGATAGTTTAAGTTGTTTTTTATAAATTTAGGAAGGGTTTGTCCGCGATTGTTAAATTGAGGCATTATTTCTGCTAAATTCATTATTACAGCTTTATTTGTATCTGTTTTATTATCGTAATGATATTTTTCAGTTGATGTGTCACTTGCATTTGCACTAAAGCTAGATGACCTGCATTCAACCTCTCTCGTTATAGTATGTGGGGGAATAACTATTATTCCTATTGTAGTTCTTGAATAGACCTCATGCGTTTTTATTGTGTCACCTAAATCAATTGATTGAAGCGAACCGCTAGAACAACTAAATAAACTCATTCCAAAAACTAATAATAAAGCAGCTAAAAAACGAACTGCGTTTTCATCTGTTTGATTTAATTTAGATGGTGAAAGCTGTTCGTCTTTAAATGTACCGCAAAGTTGTTTACCGTAATTTTGCCTTATGTGTTCTGAAATCTCTTCGTTAGTTTTCGTAGTATAATCAACTACTATTTTTTGGCATGAACCGCAATATCGTCCATTTCCTTTGGGTTGCATGCCGTTCCATTTTTCGTGGCATGGATTAGGTACGCTAAAATTTTCAATCATGGAGTGATGATAAGAAATTAGCGGGGATGAAATGGGATAACGAAAGGGAAACTAATTTATTGTAACATACTATCCAATTCGTTTCTGCACAAAATGTTCTACTTTTTCAAACAATTGAAGTGGAGTAGAAGTTCTCCAGCCAATATCGTTGAGTTGTCCGCCTGAAACAATAAAGTAATCGATGTTTGCTCTTTGAAATTCTTCCATCACATGCTTTCTAAAATTTAAAAAAGCAATCCATCCATCTTCTACTTCATCAAACCATTCTTCATAATAGCAATCATCAGATGCATGAAAGTTTAATACGTTTTCTCCAATTAAAATAAATTTATTGATTCCATGCAACATAATTGGTTCAATGATATCTCTCTTCAATAGCATGATGTCATTATTGATGGCATCGTTCCATTCGCCTATCATTTCTATGATTGCAAACTTTTGGTCATAATCTACAGACAGTATCTTTATGTAAAGTGTAGGAGAATCAATATCATCCCATTGCGGATGGATTAAGTAATTGTAAATGGCGTTGGTGTATTCAAATTCGCTGTATTCTCTCTCATAAAAAGGAGAACGCTCATCTTCTGATGCAATGTAATAATGTCGCCAGTTATAGAAGGGTTCTAGGTCTTGCATTACGGATAACGAATAAAAACGAATTTTACGAATCTATGTTTGTTAAAATGAATTTTCTGTGTAGTCATTTCGAGCGGAGTCGAGAAAGTGTGAATGATTGTAAAGGCTACTTTTTATAATTATCAACAGCCTTTCTTACACTCCCATACTTCAATAACAACTCATTTGCTTTTTTGTATGAAACTTTCAATTCTTTTGCAACCATATTCGTTCCTCTGTCAACCAGCTTATTGTTGCTGAGTTTCATGTCTACCATTTTATTTCCTTTTACTTTTCCGAGTTTGATCATCACGGAAGTGGAAATCATATTCAATGTTAATTTTTGTGCTGTACCCGATTTCATTCTGGTACTTCCTGTTACAAATTCGGGACCTACAACAATTTCAATTTTATGTTTTGCTACTTTAGCAACATTGCTTCCTTTGTTACAAACGATGCAAGCCGTTGTGATGCCTTTTTTGTTGCAAGCTTCCAAGGCGCCAATAACATAAGGTGTTGAGCCCGATGCTGCAATTCCAATCACGACATCTTTTTTGTTTATTTTATATGCTTGTAAATCTTTCCATCCTTGTTCAGTATCGTCTTCTGCAAATTCGACTGCTTTACGTATCGCTTTATCGCCTCCTGCTATAATTCCAATTACTAATCCGTGTGGAACTCCATAAGTTGGTGGACATTCACTTGCGTCCACAATTCCTAGTCGGCCGCTTGTTCCAGCTCCCATGTATAATAATCGCCCGCCTTGTTTCAATTGCTTCACAATTACACTCACCAACTTTTCGATTTTCGAAATTTCTTTTGCTATGGCAAGTGGAACTGTTTTGTCTTCCTTGTTGATATTAGAAAGCAGTTCACGCACACTCATTTTTTCGAGTGAGTTGTATTTTGAATCGGCTTCGGTTGTTTTTTTCAATTGTACTTTAAAGTAGGATGTTATTTCTAACTGTCATCTCGTGCAACGACACGGAATCTGTTAATTGTCAAACCGCTAACATTAATGAGATGCCGTGTCGTAGCACGGCATGACGACCATTAACAATGGGTGTCCTAATATATTCT
>CAYWAV010000046.1:16419-27931 GCA_964456225.1 uncultured Chitinophaga sp.
ACAACTCCTAATGGAATTTTGTATTCGCCAAGGTTAGTTGGTAATTGTTCTTTTAAACGATAGCCATTCAAGGGTTCTATAACCAATGCAGGTTCATCAGCAGCTAATAAAGTATTGTAAAATCCTGCTGCTTGTTGCATATTTCTTGGAACACAAACATGGATTCCGCGAATAGAATTGATAATCATTCCCATCGGAGAACCACTGTGCCAGATGCCTTCCAAACGATGTCCTCGTGTACGAATAATCACTGGAGCTTTTTGTCCGCCTTTTGTTCTATATTGAACAGTTGCTAAATCATCGCTCATGATTTGCAATGCATACAACAAATAATCTAAGTATTGAATTTCTGCAATCGGGCGTAAACCACGCATTGCTAAACCAATTGCTTGACCCATAATTGTTGCTTCACGAATTCCGGTATCAAACACTCTAATCTCTCCGTATTTTTCCTGCAATCCTTCTAAGCCTTGATTTACTCCTCCAATTTTCCCTGCATCTTCACCAAAAATCATCACTTCAGGATATTTAGAAAGAATTGCATTAAAATTTTCTCTCAACAATTCTCGTCCATCCACCATTTTTGCTTCACCAGCAAATTCTGCTTTTACTGTTTTTACTTTTAAAGCACTAAACTCTGATTCACTTTGTAAATAAGAGCTGTAGCGGTCGAAGTTGGCTAGTTTTGATTCTGAAATCCAATCAACCAATTGTTTTTTAGCAGCAAGATTTTCGTTTCGAGTTAAACGTAAAACATTTTTTGCAGCAACAATAATATCTTTACGGTTTGGTTCAAGAATAGAGTAGAGGTCATTTTTTATTTTTGTGATAAATGCCGCGTTGCTTGATTGTGCTGCAACTGCGTCCATCAATAAACTCACTTCTTTTAATTCTGCTTTAATCGGATTTAAATAAGCATTCCATGCTGCTGATTTTGCTTCACGAACTACTTTTTTTGCATTTTCTTCAATCTCCACCAACTCATTCTCTGTAGCTAATTTGTTTGCAAGAATCCACTCGCGTAATTTTTTTATTCCATCAAAATCGGATTCCCACTGCAAACGATCTTTTGTCTTGTAACGTTCGTGTGAACCGGATGTACTGTGTCCTTGCGGTTGTGTTACTTCTTCTACGTGAATTAAAACAGGAACGTGTTGTTCTCTACAAACTTTACTTGCTTTCTCATAGGTCTCACACAAATGTGCATAATCCCAACCTTTGGTTTTAAAAATTTCGTATCCGTTTCCACCATTTTCTCGCTGGAAACCTTTTAATATTTCAGAAATACTTTCTTTGGTTGTTTGATATTTTTTAGGGACAGAAATTCCATGACCATCATCCCAAACAGAAACTAACATAGGAATTTGCATTACTCCGGCTGCGTTTATGGTTTCCCAGAATAATCCTTCGGAAGTACTTGCATCACCAATTGTTCCGAATGCAATTTCATTTCCCTTGTTTGACAAGTGATGAAATTGTTCTTTTTGTAAATCGGGATTCAGTTTGAAATGTTTGGAAGCCATTGCTAATCCCAACAAACGAGGCATTTGTCCGCCTGTTGGTGAAATGTCAGGTGATGAATTTTTAATTTTCATTAAATCTTTCCATGTTCCATCGGCATTCAAACTGCGTGTTCCAAAATGCCCACCCATTTGTCGTCCAGCACTCATTGGCTCTGCATCCGCATCTGTATGTCCGTATAATCCTGCAAACCATTCTTGTAAAGTCAGATTCTCGGTAGCAAACATAAAGGTTTGATCGCGGTAGTAGCCTGAGCGGAAATCACCGTTTTGAAAAACTTTTGCCATGGCTAATTGGGCAATTTCTTTTCCATCACCAAATATTCCGAATTTGGCTTTCCCGGTTAGGACTTCTCGTCTGCCCATTAAACTGGCTTCACGACTTTCATTTGCAATTCGAAAATCGTTTAATACTAATTTGATGTACTCAGTAACTTTCGCTTTTCCTGAAGACATTGTTTCTTCGTTTGACATAAAAAATTAGGCGTTAATCAATAATCACAAATATAAGTATTTGTGGTAGTAAAAAAGGGTTGTTTTGGGAATTTGTGGAAAAAAGGTATTATGCTTGTAAGTGTTTGAAGATGCCTAGGTTAAAACTTCTCGTTGTACAATTTAACAGCTGCTCTGTTGCAGTTAGTGCGTTTTCTTTTAAATTGCCCAGAAGCTATTGGGCAAGCGATAGCTGCTAATGCACAAACAACACTTCCTGTTGCGTATGCTGGGTTCAAGCCTATTCCGAGCGGCCCAGAACTGCTTCCACCGTTTATTGCACTCGCTATTAATAAGCCATAAGCTCCAATGCCTAAAGGAATCCCTGCAAATCCAATGTATTGCATTCCTTTTGCATCTTTTGCTTGCCCAACCAATGACATAATTTTTTTATCTTTTGTTTGGAGTAAAAGATAGTGAGCATCCCTTTCATTTAACATGTGATTTCCTTGACGATATTTCCCTGAACTCCACATATCAATTTTGTTGGATTCCGCCTTTTTTTGAACGTAATCGTCATTATTTGAAATGGAAATAGCAGTTTTTGCAATAGGCTTCTCCTCAAACAATTCTTTCATCCCGTTGACATAAACAATCATTTTAACTTCCGATTTATTAATAATATAAAGTGGCCCATCTATATTATCAACCCTTTTATATTTTATTTCGGTTGGATTAATTTCCAATATTTTCGCAATAATTATTTCGGAATTTCTTTTTGTTATTGTGTCTTGAGCAACTATTTTTCCAAGACAAAAACTAAAAAGCAGTAAAAAGAGTATTCTTTTCATATTAAAATTTTTGGTTGTAAAGTTTTATTGCTGCCGAAGTGGTGCTCCTTTTTTTATGCTTTTGATTTATAGCAATGATAGGACAAGCAACTGCACCCGCAAAACAAACGGCACTCAACACTACTGCGCCAGTATTTCGCGGCCCATAAGTTTGCGTAAGAGGATCGTAGGGACGTGAAGATATTGCAGCAACTGCAGCTATTTGTGCAAGAGGAATTGCTGCTATCCAGATAAATTGTCTTCGTTGTGCACGTTTTGATTGGTCAACCAGACTAATGATCTTTGGATCTTTAGTTTCTATAAGCAGTATACGCATATTTTTTTCGCCTATCTTTTTTCCATTGACCCTGTATTTCGATCCGAATGTTTCAATCTTGCCAGAGGCTCCGGTTGCGGAGTTTGTTTTACTATAATAATCAACATCATCCTGCACCTTCAGAACCACTTTTTCTGTTTGCACTTCCCCGAATGTTTCTTTCATTCCGTTTGCATAATGAATCATTTGAACTGTAGACTTTGTTTCGATGTAGATAGGGCCTTCCTGAAAGTCAAATTTTTTATATTTTATTTCTGTTGGAGAAATTTCCAATATTTTGGCAACGATTATTTCTGAGTTTTTTTTGATAATGGTATCTTGAGCAAAAACCAAAGATCCACAAAAAGAGAAAATACAAATTAAGAATATGTTTTTCATAGAAAGCATTTCAACAAATATAAATAAAAAAAAACGATAAGTTATTACACTTATCGCTTTATAAAAGAAAGGGGCGGAGAATGAGAAATGCTACGAACTCATTCCCCTGTATTAAGTTTTTGCACGACTTTATACCCCTTGAATAAAATTTAAAGCACTTTGAAATTGATG
Source organism: uncultured Chitinophaga sp. (assembly GCA_964456225.1). Taxonomy (GTDB): domain Bacteria; phylum Bacteroidota; class Bacteroidia; order 2-12-FULL-35-15; family 2-12-FULL-35-15; genus 2-12-FULL-35-15. The sequence goes on from CAYWAV010000046.1 coordinate 20,088, forward strand.
TCTACAAAATAAACTGCTCCCTGCTTTTCCGAAACCGAATCGAAATTCATTTTCGGAAATTGTTTCATAATGTAGTTTTTCAATTCCGGGCTGTTTGTTTCTACGTTCATCACAACTGCTTTTCCATCTTCGGCAATTTTGAATTGAACATTTACTTTTTCGTTCAGTTTGTTACTTTTTAGTTCGTTTGGAACTTTAAGTTGTTTGCTGATCACCGAATTAATGCTTGTACCGTTTCCGGCAATTGTTGCTGTAATGCTTATAAATAGAGCAACAATTAGTATTATTAGTTTCTTCATTTTTAGGGATGTTGTTTTGTTTTTTAGCTGGACGATTAGCTTATCTAAAAGTTACAGCTATTAATTAATTAATTTTTCGTTGGTTCTTCAGGTAGAGCAGGTGCCGGTGTTGGAGGCGCAATGTCATCATAAACTTCATGTTCCTGATTTTTGTGCACATCTTCTAATCCTTCACAATCCACACATTCCAATCCTTTTGTTGTCATTTTCCATCTTCTATTTAACATGTCGCCATCGTATGTATTTGTTACGTTATCGATATCGTTGATGATGTGTTTCATCTTTGGTGAAAGGAAAACTACTTTTCCAACAGGAATTTTTAAAACCAATCTTAAATTTTGGTTTCTCCATTTATCACCATCTTGAATATCAAATTGAGGATTAAATTCAATCAATGAATCTTTTTGAGAGATGTTGTAAGAAATGTGCTTAGCACGATACAATGCTTCTCTTTTGTCAATTCCAGATGCTGATTTAATAGCAATTAACTCTACACTGTCAATTTCGTTTAAAACAATATCAAATCTTGGATATCCTAAACTGGTTGTTTTTCCATCTTTTTTAAGCAATGTCCAGTTATCAATTAATATCCTTGAATCGAAGTCGTCATCCCCATTCAATCCGTATTTGTCGAAATCTTTTACAGATAATAAAAGTGTGTCCGATTTTGAAGAAACTAGTTCGATGTTTTGTTTGCTTGTTGCCTCTTCTTTAAAATCGTCACTTATTTGATACACTACATAAATAATAAATGCTAGTCCAGTTAACCATAAAATGGTAGATGTATAACTCACAATTTTATTTTTTTGCTTGATTCCGAATAAGCATCGTACTCCTCCATAAATCATTGATAATAATGGCAATCCAAGGAATAAGATTAAGCCTATAACAGCTAATTCAATTGGCAAATCATTTGGGAAAATGCTGTGCATCATATCGTAAATAGAGTAGGAGAAATCGGTATCATTTGTATTCATATGAATAAAATTTCTTCCAAATAAAGATCCGAGTAATACCACAATCATTGCCACAGCAAAAACGATAAGTATGACAGAAAATATTTTCCCAACTATTAGGAAAATGCTTCTTAAAACATCACCAACAAAATCACCTGCTTTTTCTGTAGTTGTTTTTACACGTTGTCTGTTTTCTTTAGAGCCAACTTCATTTCCGAATTTTTCCATTCGTTGTTTAAACTCTTCAAACTCTTCGCTTACGGTTTTACTGATGTTGTTGATGTCTATTTTTTCCCCACGCATTTCTAATTTTTCTGCAGTCGTTTTTGCTTTTGGGATAATCAAGCAAAGAATAATGTACAAGATTAATCCCGAGCCAAACACGAAGAAACTGATTGCAAATGCAGCTCTCAACCAAATTGGATCTAAGTCGAAATAGTTTGCTATACCGGAACAAACGCCACCTAACACTTTATCATCCGGATCACGGAATACTCTTCTTCTTTTGCTTCCATCATAAGAAGTATTGTTTTCGGTTTGTTTTGATTCGCTTTTAGGATTTTCAGCATTGTCACCGGCAAACTCTTCGGGTTTACCCATTACAGCGATAACACTTTCCACATCCATTTTTAGAACAGCTTGTTTAGTAGTGCTTACTTTTTCCTGTAACATCTCAGCAATACGTGATTCAATATCACTCATAATTTCATCGCGACCTTCTGAGTCGTGAAAATAGCCTTTTATGGTACTTAGGTATTTGTTAAGCATTTCATAAGCATCTTCTTCGATGTGGAATATGATGCCGCTTAGGTTCATTGTTATAGTTTTGTTCATTTTCTTAGTTTTTTAGTTTGTGATTTTTGTTGTTTTTTCCCGAAGGGACTCCATTGGAGCAAATCTTAATTCACAATCTTTATTTTTGTATCGTTTTATTTACTGCTTCTACCAATTCATTCCAGGTCATTTCCAATTCTTTTAAAAACTGTTCACCAACTGGAGTGAGTTTGTAGTATTTTCTTGGTGGTCCGGAAGTTGATTCTTCCCAGCGATAGCTCAATAAGCCATCATTTTTTAGGCGCATAAGCAGGGGATATAATGTACCCTCCACTACAATGAGTTTTGCTTCTTTCATTTTGGTGATGATTTCGGATGGATAATTTTCACCTCCTGAAAGCACCGATAAAATACAAAACTCAAGTACGCCTTTCTTCATTTGCGCTTTTGTGTTTTCTATATTCATTTGTAGATTGTTTAAATGTTAGTTCAATTTTTCCTTGTAGCTTTCAAGGATCATTTTTAGATTTCGTCAAATCAGCTAAATGACATTGCAAAGATATATATAAAATGTAGTACCTTGTATCGCATAGTACTAAAATAGTTGTTAACATACTGTAAGTCAGTAAGAAAAATTTTTAATAGTGTGAGAGAATTCTGCGTATTTTTGTAAAAATTTTAAATTCTATGCATTTAGCCCAAGACTTTAATGAGCTTTTTTCAGTTGCAGCGCTTATCAGTTTGCTTACATTATCAATATTAGAGATTGTTCTAGGGATAGATAACATCATTTTTATTTCAATTATCGCTGGAAAGCTACCTCGTGAAAAACAAGGGAAGGCCAGAGCTATTGGGTTAATGATGGCATTGGTGATGCGTGTTGCATTACTTTTCAGTATTTCGTGGATTGTAGGGTTAAAAAAAGCTTTGTTCTTTATAGGTGATTTTGGTGTAACAGGGCGGGATATGATTTTATTTGCAGGGGGTGTGTTTTTACTTTACAAAACAACCATGGAATTGCACAATAAAATTCAAGGGTATGATGATCAAGAAATGAATGTGAAGAAGATCAGTTTTAATGCAATTGTAATGCAGATTGTATTGATTGATATTGTTTTTTCTTTCGATTCAATTCTTACAGCAGTTGGATTGGTTACTAATTTATTGATCATGATTTTTGCAGTAATTATTGCTATGATTATTATGATTATTTTTTCTGGAAAAGTAAGCGATTTTATAAACGATAATCCTACTATTAAGGTGCTGGCACTAGCTTTTTTATTAATGATTGGTGCAGTTCTTATTCTTGAGGCATTTCACGAACATGTCGACAAAAAATTTATTTACATATCCATTGCATTTTCGCTATTTGTGGAGTTTATGAATATTCGTATGAGGAAAAAGTACGAGAAAAGAAAAGCGAGAAACATGGATACAAATAATGATAAACGAGATGTTATTTAGATTTTAATTTATTCCTAAAGGATTCAGAATGTTTTTTTGCAGTATGAATACTTGCATTCAAATCAAATCCCAACAATAATATTAATGAATTGATGTAGATCAACATCATGATCACTATCAATGTACCGATGGAACCGTATAGTTTATTATAATTCCCAAAATTATTTACATAATACGTGAACCCTAATGTTGCAATAGCGATTAGTACAGTTGCAAACATTGAGCCTGCAGAAAAGAATCGCCAACCTTTTTTGCGTTTCGGTCCTAGAAAATAATTGAACGAAATAATTGCATAACACAATCCTCCTAATACCAGCCATTTTAAAAATAATAAAACATAATACAATCCTTTATAATTGTATTCGAACCGGCCTAAACCTAATTCACTGATGATGATGATAATGATGGAAATGGATAATAGTAAAACAGTAAGAAAAAGCATATAGAAAGAAACCAGACGTTGTTGGAGTGGATTTCTGCTTTCAATAACATGGTAGCTTTCATTGAATGAATTGATCATTGCATTAAATCCATTTGTAGAAAAAAACAATGCTGTTAAAAATCCGAATGAAAGCAATCCCCCACGAGGATTGCTAATAATATCGGCAATAGTTCCCTCTGTAGCCTCAAACGCTGCCTCAGGCATAACTTTTTGTAAAAAATTGAAAAGATAATTCTGGAAATTATCAATTGGTATATAGGGAATAAGTGTAAATAAGAAAATGATAGAAGGGAAGATGGCTAGAAAAAAGCTGAAGGAGAGCGAACTAGCTCGCATGTTTAAAGTGCCGTTATGTATGCCACTGAAAAAAAATTTACTTACGAGATAAAGCGATAAGCCTTCAAATCCGGGTAATACAATCCGCTTGCTAGTTCGGATAATACTCCCAGCTAGTTTGTTTTTTATTAAACGCCTAATGTTTTTAAACTGCATTATATTGCTTTTAAACTCAAATCTAAACTTTTAATATGATGTGTTAATGCTCCCACAGAAATAAAATCCACTCCACATTTAGAATAAGAGCCAATGTTTTTTTCTGTTATTCCTCCGGATGCTTCTGTTTCATATTTCCCATTAATCAGTTTTATAGCTTTCTTTATATCTATAATGGAAAAATTATCTAACATAATGCGGTGGATTCCGCCAATGGATAATATTTGTTTTACTTCATTCAAATTTCTTGCCTCTACTTCAATCTTCAACTTCTTATTCTTCAATTTTAAATATTTTTTTGAAGCATCAATGGCTTGCTTTATTCCACCTGCATAATCAATGTGGTTGTCTTTTATCAAAATCATGTCATACAAACCAATTCTATGATTAGCACCACCACCAAGTACTACTGCCCATTTTTCTAGTCCGCGCAAATTCGGGCTCGTTTTGCGAGTATCAATTACTTTCGTTTTTGTGCCTTTACATAATTGTACAAGTTGATTTGTTTTTGTAGCAATGCCACTCATCCGTTGCATACAATTTAAAACCAAGCGTTCGGCTAATAAAATAGATTGTGATTTCCCTTCAACGGTAAGAACAATATCGCCTACTTTTATTTTGCTTCCATCTTTAATGAAAACCTTTACTTTTAGTGATTTGTCAACTGTTTTGAATATTTCTAAGGCCAAGTCAACTCCTGCAAGGATTCCATTTTCTTTCACTAATAGATGTGCTTTGCCTTTTGCTGCATGAGGGATGCAAGCTAAGGAAGTATGGTCCCCATCACCGGTATCTTCAGCCAAAGCTGAAACAATAAATTTTTGAATATTAAAATTGTAAAGTCGCTCGGGTAATAAAGATTTACTCATTCTCAGTTTCAATTCTAAATTGCTGAATCAGCGTTTGAGTGCCGGTGGTTTTTAATAAGAAGTAAGTTCTGAACTTTCCATTGGAAGTTTCTAAAGTGCCAATTACATATTGTGAACCAGCTTTGGGCTGACTTTTATGAGCAACAGTATAGGATTTTACAGCATGTTTGCTGAAAAAGTCCTTTAAAATCATTTCTGCTTGCTGCTTGCTATAAACATCTTCTTGCTCAATTACTTTTAAATCGATATTATCAATAAAGAATTTGGAAATATTTTTGGGATTTCCTGAGCGGATTGCAACAGCTATGTCATCAATCACATCAATTGTAAATGCAAAAGAAGAGAAGGAGATGATGAATAAAATAAATGCTGATCTAGTTTTCATTGTATTTAATTATATAACTAAAATTAAGCAATTATTAAGCCATTTTTATTTAAAATTGAATGTTCTTTCAATTTTAATTTGACATACCACAAAAATATAGTTTTTTTGCATTGATAAACAAACCATTTATGAAAATTACACTGATTCTTAACGGCAAAACGGAAGAAGAGTACCTGATTAAAGGCATTTCGGCTTATGAGAATAGGCTGAAACACTATTTAACGTTCGAAACGGTTGTGATTCCGGCCTTGAAAAACACCAAAGCCTTGAGTATTGAGCAGCAAAAGGAAAAGGAAGGGGAATTGCTGTTCAAAGAAATTGAGAATTCTGATAGACTGATTTTATTGGATGAAAATGGGAAAGAATATAATTCGGTTGAGTTCTCTGGCTTTCTTCAGCAACAAATGAATTCAGGAATTAAGAAATTGGTTTTTGTAGTGGGCGGACCCTATGGATTCTCGGATGCTGTTTATAAAAGAGCAAATGGAAAAATTGCTTTGTCTAAAATGACCTTTTCTCATCAAATGGTAAGATTGTTTTTTGTAGAACAGATCTACAGAGGTATGACGATTCTCAAGAATGAACCGTATCATCATAGTTAGTAATCGAATGTTTTTTGGAGTCAGTTCGAGCGGAGTCGAGAACTATTTTGAGGCCTAGCTGTCGTCTGTTAGCAATATTTATCGGATGTCTCGTTCTCCACTGCACTGAAATGTCAAGCTAAAAGAAGAGTAAATGTTTTTTCCAATTTCTTCGTATATAATTTGAATATAATGTCTAATACAAACAGGATCGGCATTGTCGAGTTCAAAATAAATTGCTTTTTCGATTATCTTATTTGTCTCTGGTTTTAGGTTAAAAAGCTTACAAAGTGTTTTAAAATCTTTTAATGAATTTTTTTTGTCTTTGTAGCAATACTTTATTGTATAAGTAAAAGTTGAAATACTGTCAGATAGTCTAAAATCTTTTACATTAATTACTCTTGATTTATAAATGTTACAACTATCTGCGGAAAAATCGTTTGGAAAAGGTTTTGTGGTTGAATAAACTATTATTGATTTATCATTCTTGTTGTAGTAGTAAAGTTTGAAATCTGATTGTTCGCTTGTAACCTTTTTTAATAATGTATCAGTATGGTCGTAATAAAAAAATAAACTTCTAATGGGAAACTCATATTCTTTCTGGCCAAAAGATTTATTAGCGATTAAAAAAAATGTAAGTATTATTAGTCTATTCAACATTGTCTGGCTTTATATTACCGCAAATCTTAAATATAGAATTTGTTTTTGTTAGGTTCTCGACTCCGCTCAAACTGACAGTGATAAATTACTTCCTATCAATCAACTCAACACCTTTCTCCGTAAGCTTCACCAAACGTTCTCTGTAAAGTGCTCCAATGGCTTTCTTAAAAGCTTTTTTGCTGATCTGAAGTTTTGCTTTTATTTCTTCGGGAGTACTGTTATCATTTAAAGCAAGGAATCCTTTTTCATCTTTCATCAACTTCAATATTCGCCATTTTACATCGTCCACCAATTCGAATCCACTTTTTTGTAAACTCAAATCTATTTTTTCATCCTCACGAACTCGTTTAATAAATCCTTGCATTTTATCACCAACACGAATGGCTTCGTAAATTTCATTTTTATAAATCAATCCAGCGTAAAGATCATTAACAATAGCATTGAAGCCTAAGTCGGTTTCTGAATAAATTAATAAATCTACAATATCACCTTCTTGTACATCCACATCGTCACGAATAATAAAGCGACTTAATTTCGAAGACGCGACTAATCTGTCGGTTTCCTCATCCACATAAACAAACACAACATAATTTTTTCCAGCCTCCATTTTTTGTGCTTGCTCACGAAAAGGAACAAATAAATCTTTGTCCATTCCCCAATCCAAAAATGCACCCACTTCATTTACTTGTTTGGCTTCCAAAAATGCAAAGGTATCTGCAGTCGCCATTGGCTTAACGGTGGTGGCAATTAAGCGGTCGTCCGAATCTCTAAAGACGAATACATTCATCATGTCACCAATTTTAGTTTCTTTTGGAACCCATTTGGTAGGCATAAGTATTTCTACATCGCCATCACGAAGGTAAATTCCAAAATCCAATTCTTTCAATACCTCTAATTCGTTGTATTCTCCTACTTTTATCAT
>CAYWAV010000047.1:0-10521 GCA_964456225.1 uncultured Chitinophaga sp.
CACCACAAATGAAAAGCCTTTCAGAAACAAGAAAAAAGAATAAAGGAGCTGGAATAGGATTATTATTGGTAAAGGGCTTTTTAGAAAAAAATGGTGGTGAGATATGGGTAGAAAGTATTGAAGGAGAAGGGTCGTCTTTTTATTTTACATTACCTATTGAGAAACCTTTATATAAGATAGGCAGCTCAGACGAAATTATGTTTGATGAAAGTGCATAATACAAAGACTGGCTAAAGACAACACGTTATGAAATAAAATCTTTCTAAGAAAACATATGCGTGCCATGAATCAAACCAGCAAGCAATGCTGCGAATGATAACAGTGCTCCGAAAAGAGCAATTTTGCTTTTTGTTTTGATTGCGGGAATAACACATATTATTAAAGCCAGACCTCCTGCGATTACCAATATTTCTCCGGCCATTACTTTCACATCGTGCGCTTCGTATAACATCATGCTTGTCAATTCATCTGAAAATCCTGTGTTGATAGAGTTTTCCAGCGATTCAACTGCCGGTGCTAATACAAATTGTAAATACAATGCTGTTACAAACGACAGCACGCTAAGGATAAATCCTGAAATAGATAGTGCTTTCATGTTGGTTGAGTTTTTTAAGAATTAGTTTTCTGTACTAATAAACAATCACTTTCACAACATTCGATTTTTTATTTGCTGAATAAATACTTACAAAATAAACACCTTTGTTTAAGTTTGAAATGTCAAGATGACTGTGTTGAATTCCTTTTGTTTTAGTATCTCCTTTTATGCGTTTTATTTCTTGTCCCAAAACATTTGTGAGAGAAATTTCTACTACATTATAACTATTGTAAACAATATTAATTTGGTTTGTAGCAGGATTAGGATAAACATTCTGAATTTCAAATTCAGTAGATGCAATCATGTTATCAATATCCACTGTAGTGCAATAGTTTTGCATCGCTACCACCGATTTATGCAAATTCAATCGTCCTCCAGTAACAGTAATTCCTCCACTCATGGAAGGGATAACATCTACAGCACCTAATAATGAATCTTTAATCATTAATGCAATTCCGGCAGGATCTGCCTTATAATCTGAAATTAATTGTGGACAAGGAAGAGATAACATTAAAGCAACGGCACCAGCAACATGTGGCGTTGCCATAGATGTTCCTGAAATAGAAGAATAAGAGTTGGATGGATAAGTTGACATAATTTGAGTTCCCGGTGCACCTAAATCAATTGTTGTTGCTCCAAATCCACAGCTACTATTTTTTGCATCTGTGCGTGTTGTATTTGTGACAGCAATCATCCAATCGCTTAAACAAGCAGTTGGAATGTCGCCTTGTGTATCCACATTGTAATTGGCATTTGCAGTTGCTGCAGCACTTAGTATTCCAACAGAACCCAATGAATCGTACATGGCGCACCACAATGGATAGGAAGATGGAAATGCTAAATCAATTCCAAAAGAAGAATTTGTTGAAACTACAAATGCTCCTTTAGTACCGTTTGTTTGATTATAAAGTCTGCGTTGATCCATTGCAAATGCATAAGATGCTACAACATTCGCTTCAAAACTTCCTCCCGAACCATAAGAAATAGCCATTACTTTTACATTCCAATTTACCCCTGTAACTCCAATGGTGTTATTTCCTCTTGCTCCAACTGTTCCTGAAACGTGAGTGCCGTGACTCGCGGAAGCAAAATTGTCGGTTCCTGTAGCTCCGTTCCATCCATCATAATCATCAATAAAACCATTTGCATCATCATCAAAACCATTGTTTGGAATTTCCTGATAGTTTTTCCAAAAATTTAAATCTAGTTGGGCTAAATCAAAACCTCCATCTACAACAGCAACAACAATGGTGTCGCCATCTGCTGTTAATCCACCGGTTGTGATGTCCCAAGCTTCAATGGCATCAATATCTGCATCAACTACTCCGCCACTAATTCCTGTATTGTGCATGTCCCACATTACACTAAATTGTGCATCATTTGGAATAATACGCTCTTGAAATGTATGATTGAATTGTGCGATTTTTACAAGATGGTTTTTTTGAACTGCTTTCAAAAATAAAGTGGAGTTGATTGCCGTCTCATCAAATGTCATCAAATAAATGTGCATCGAATTAGATAATATACGTTCAACTTTAAAATTCGTATTTATTCCATTTATGGATGATAATTCCTTTGTAAGTTGATTCGCATCCGAATCTGAGCTAACCATAACCAATAAATTGCCTGGAACAATATTTGTTTCTTGTGAATAAGCATTGTTTGCAGTAAATAAAAATAATGCAGAAATAATTAGGTAGATTTTTCTCATAATGTAATAATTTTAAATAAAAATAACCATTTATTGTGTAATTTGCAATATTCAATCAATGTATTTATGTTAGAGAAGAATTTCACTATTTATAAGTCTTCAGCCGGTTCGGGCAAAACCTTTACGTTAGTGAAAGAGTATCTGGCTTTGGCATTGAACGACCCTTCAGAACCTCCTCAGGCATACAAGCATATTTTGGCTGTTACGTTTACAAACAAAGCAGCAGCAGAAATGAAAGAGCGGATTGTCAAAGCGCTGAAAGAACTAGCAGAAGAAGATTATGCTACCGTTTCTGCAGGGACAAAAAATTTACTTGTTGAACTAAAGAAACATGAAAAACTAAATGCAGCAGGAGCCTTAGATGATAAAATTATCCGTAAACGCTCACTCAATGTTTTAACAGCTATTCTTCATAACTATTCTGATTTTGCAATAGGAACCATTGATGCTTTTGTTCACAAAGTGGTTCGCACCTTTGCTTTCGATTTAAAGATTCCTATGAGTTTTGAAATTGAAATGGATGATGAAAAGTTACTCACGCAAGCCATTGATTTGCTTTTAGCACAAATAGGGAATAATGAACGCTTAACAAAAGCGCTGGTGGAGTTTGCAGAAAGCAAGACCGATGACGAAAAGAGCTGGCACATCGAAAATGATTTGAAAGTGTTTGCTAAAAATTTATTAGATGAAGAGGGTGCTTTGCATATTGAAAAACTAAAGACCTTGAGCATTGATGATTTTTTTGAAATAAAAGATGTGCTGTTTAAGGAAATGAAACAATTTGAAGCTTCTGTTTCCAGCGAAGCTAAAAGGGCAGCTGATACAATAAAAAAAGCAGGATTGACGAGCAAAGATTTTTATTATGGCGACAAAGGAGTTTCCGCTTATTTTGAAAAATTAGCAAACGGTCGGATGGATTACATCAAGCCAAATAGCTATGTACAGACAACTACAGGCGATGATAAATGGCCGGGCGGGAAAATTTCTGCAGACGCAAAAAATGCAATAGAAGGAATAAAGTCGATTTTGTTGGATTGTTTTGTAAAAATCCAAGAGCTAAAAGATAAATCCCATTCGGATTATATTTTGTTTTCATTGATTAATAAAAACATTTATTCACTTGCTGTTTTAAACGAGATTGAGAAATTACTGACAGAGTATAAGACGCAAAATAATATTCTGCACATTTCCGAATTCAATAAAATGATTTCTAAAATTGTTTTGAACGAACCCATTCCTTTTATATATGAGCGCTTGGGTGAACGATACAATAATTATCTGATTGATGAGTTTCAAGACACTTCGGTAATGCAGTTTCAAAATTTGTTACCCTTGATTGATAATTCATTGGCAAACGGTCATTTTACAATGTTGGTAGGAGATGGCAAACAAGCGATTTACAGATGGCGTGGAGGAGAAGTGGAACAATTTGCGATGTTGCCAAATGTGTTTAAGCATAATGATAATCCATTGGTACTGGAAAGAGAAGAAGCCTTGATTCGCAACCACATTCCACAAATGCTGGATAAAAATTATAGAAGCAAGCGTGAAGTGATTGAATTTAATAATTCTCTTTTCAGAACACTTTCAGGAAAATTGAACGAAAAGTTTAAAACCATTTATGAAGGTTTGGAACAAGGCTTTAATCCCGATAATACAGGAGGATTTGTCCAGATTGAGTTTTTGTCGGGTGCAAAAGAGGAGTTTCGTGATCAGAATAAGGAACGGACTTTGGAATTGATTCATCAGTTGCGGAATGATGGTTATCAGTTGAAAGACATTTCTATTCTAGTGCGAAAAAATACAGATGGAAGTGATATTGCTAATTATTTAACAGAAAACGGAATTGAAGTAATTTCATCCGACTCATTGTTGTTGAATAATTCTGCTGAAATAAATTTTCTTCATTCGCTTCTAAAATATTTATCGAATACGAGCGATACAATTATTCAAACAGAAATACTGGAATATTTGTTAGCATCAAAATTAGTTGTAACAACAACTTTGGAGGAAACACTTCAAAATAGGACAGGAATAAGTGCAATTTTAAAAGGAGCAAATTTTGACTTTAGCGTTACACATCTGTCAAAAATGGCTTTGTATGAGTTGTGCGAGGAGCTCGTTCGTATTTTTAAATTAAATAGTACACCCAATGCATACATTCAATTCTTTTTAGATGAAGTGTTGAATTACAGCATCAAGAAAAATAATAATTTGAACGATTTTATTGACTATTGGGAAGAGAAAAAAGAAAAAGCATCCTTGATTATTCCACAGGGAATGGATGCTGTAAGTATTATGACCATTCATCGTTCCAAAGGATTGGAGTTTCCGGTAGTTATTCTACCTTTTTCTAATACAGAAAAAAAGAATGGAAAAAAGAACTTGTGGATTGATTTAGAAAATAAAAAACTTCCCCGATTGACTTCAGCAATTGTACCGACAAGTAAAAATCTAGAAGAAACAGCCTTTGCTGATTTGTATGAGGATGAGCAAAGTAAATCGTTGTTAGATAATTTAAACGTGTTGTATGTTGGCTTTACAAGAGCAGAAGAGCGGATGTATGTGTTGTCGGGTATGCCAAGTAAAAATCCCGGGAATTTTTCTTCTGTGAGTGATATGCTGGCATATTACTATCAGACAAACAATGAATGGCAGGACGGGAAGAGTATTTATAATTTTGGAGGAGCAAAAAATCATGTTTCGAAAAAAACGGAATTGCAAACGGGCAATTATGTATTGAAGTCTTTTAATTCTAGTCGTTGGAGAGAAACTATTAAAATGCGAGCTGCGGCACCCAGTATTTGGAATACGAATATGGCGGAGGTAAAGAAGGATTATGGAAACATTGTACACACTGCTCTGGCTAAAGTAAAGGTTGCGGATGATATTGACACTGCATTAAGTTCTATGTGTGCTGAAGGACTTATCACAAACGAAGAACAAACTCAATTAAAAAATACGCTTTATAAAATAGTGGAATTGCCGAAATTGAAAGCCTATTTTCAAAAAGGACTGCTGATTAAAAACGAGGCTGAAATAGTCACTTTCAGTGGAGAATTATACCGTCCAGATAGAGTTGTCATTCATGGTAAAAATGCTATTATTATCGACTATAAAACGGGAGAAGAGCGTAAAAAGCACAAAGAGCAGATCATTGGGTACTCCGATTTATTGGGTCAAATGGGATACATTGTTACGGAGCGGTTGCTTGTGTATATTGAGGAGGAGAAGGTTGTTGTAGTTTAAAGTTCTCAGTTGTAATTATAGATTAATAATAGACTGTTTTTTGTTGATATATCCCAGTAATGTCCAATCAATAATTAGTTTCAAAGGCTTTGAACCTTAAACTTTGAACTAATTGCCTTTCGTCCCTAAAAATCACCATTTAACAAAATCATTTTGCCATATTAATGATTTAAGTTAAATTAGGTCTCAAATTTAAAAAAAATATGAAAAAAATACTCATAATATCATTGTCAGTAGCGGTTTCGACAACACTATTGGTTTCTTTTGTTGGTAATCCTAAGAATGAAAAGGTTAAGATTGCTAGCAATACAGGAATAGATATTAAAAACATTGATAACAGTGTTAAACCTGTTGATGATTTTTATCAATTCGTTAACGGAAATTGGATGAAAAATAATCCAATTCCCGAATCAGAAAGCCGTTGGGGTAGCTTTAACGAATTGATGGAAAAAAATCTTGCAAAACTCAGAGTAATTTTAGATGATGCAGCAGGTGATAAATCGGCAGCTGCGGGAAGTAACAAACAAAAGATCGGGGATTTTTATTCAGTTGCAAACGATTCAGTAAAACTAAATGCAGATGGAATTACTCCTTTAAAAGCTGAATTTGCTGCTATTGATAAAATTAAAACACAAGATGATTTAATTAAATCTCTTGCTCATCTTCATGAAGTTGGAGTGGGTGCAATGTTTGGTGGTTACATCGGACAAGATCCTAAAATTAGCACTGAAATAATTACTCAGATCGGACAAGGTGGTATTGCTTTACCGGATAGAGATTACTATACGAATACGGATGAACGGACGATTGGAATTCAGGCCGCATACAAAAAACACATTGCAAACATGTTTGTGTTGCTGGGTGACAAACCAGCAGTTGCTGAAAAAAATGCAAAAGTTGTTTATGCTATTGAAACAATTCTAGCAAAAGCATCAATGACCAAGATTGATATGCGTAATCCGGAATTGATGTACAATAAAAAAACCATTAAAGAATTATCGGAATTGACTCCCAATTTTAATTGGACACTTTATTTTGAGTCGACAGGAATTAAAAACATAAACGATGTGATTGTTGGTCAGCCTGCTTTTTTTACAACATTAAATGCTGCTTTGAAATCTGTCTCTATCAACGATTGGAAAACATATTTGCGTTGGGGATTGATTGATCAGACAGCAAGCAAATTAAGTGATAATGTTGTTAACGAACATTTTGATTTTTATGGCAAAACATTGTTGGGGATTCCAGCCTTGAAACCTCGTTGGAAACGTTCTTTTGAAGCAACAGATGCTTCTTTGGGTGATGCACTTGGACAAATTTTTGTGGAGAAACATTTTACTCAAGCAAGTAAAGATAAAGTTGCAGAAATGGTAAAAAATTTAATTGCTGCTTACCGTATTCGTATTGCTAGTCGTGATTGGATGAGTGAAGAAACAAAAAAAGCTGCGAATCTAAAGCTGGATAAAGTAATGTTGAAATTAGGTTATCCTGATAAGTGGAAAGATTATTCTTCATTGGATATCAAACGCGATTCGTATGTTCAAAATTTTATGCGTGCAAATACTTACGCCTTTAAACAAATGGTAGATAAGTTAGGAAAGCCTGTAGACAGAACAGAGTGGGGGATGACGCCTCCAACTATCAATGCTTACTACAATCCATCCATGAACGAGATCGTTTTTCCGGCAGGAATTATGCAACCGATTTTCTTTAATCCTGATGCTGATGATGCTATTAACTATGGTTGTATGGGTGCAATTATTGGTCATGAGTTAACACATGGTTTTGATGATGAAGGCGCACAATTTGATGCAGATGGAAATTTGAAAAACTGGTGGACAGATTCTGATAAAGCAAATTTCAAAAAGAAAACAGATATGTTGATTAATCAATTCAATAGTTATATCGCTATTGATAGTATGCACGTAAGAGGTGAATTAACCTTAGGTGAAAACATTGCTGATTTAGGTGGGTTGACCATTTCTTATTATGCTTTGAAAAAATCAATGGAAGGAAAACCTGCTCCCGAAAAAATTGATGGCTTCACAGCTGAACAACGTTTCTTTATGTCTTGGGCACAAGGTTGGAGAGGAAATATGCGACCTGAGTTCTTAAAGAACATGGTTCAAACAAATCCTCACTCACCAGGTAATTTCCGTGGAAATGGACCTTTGAGTAATATGCAAGAATTTTATGATGCATTTGGCGTAAAAGAAGGTGATAAGATGTATCGCCCGAAAGCTGAAAGAGCAGAAATTTGGTAATATAATTTTGTCGCGAAGTTGCACTCGCGATGGTGAGTGAAAAACCTCGCCATTTGTGAGTAAAAATAAAAAACACCTTGTTCAAATTGAGCAAGGTGTTTTTTTTGTTTTGTATCAATCTCCTCAAATGAGTCCTTCGTACCTAACCCTCTTCACCAAGAGGGAATAAAAAAACAGCACTTTAAATTAATTCGCATTTCAAGGCAATTCCCAATTTTCAAAGGGGGTAAGTCCGAAGGACTCCTTCGGAGGGGATTTTGCAAATGTTATTTAAGAACTCTATCCATTATCAACACATATTCTTCTTCGGAAATTGCAATCCAATTATCCTTGTAATCAAAGGTCATGTCCTGAATGAAATTTCTATCAGGCATAATATTGACTTTAAATTGATTCAACACATACTTGCTTCCAATGATTTGAATCTCTTCCCACTCTGTAGAAGATGTAATCTTAAAGAACGATTTTTCGTTTAAATATTTTCTGTATTGAGGATATTGAATTTCCATAATTAAAACTCAGGACAATCAGTAGCACACTTTTTTCCTATTCGTAATTTTTTAGTTGTATTTTTCTTTTGTTGTTTTTGTTTTGTTGTTTTTGTGGTAGTTAAATCAGTTGATTTAGTCGCCCCATTTTTTGATGTTGCCTTTTCTGGTTTTTTTGACGAAGCAGTTTTGCCTTCTTCTTTAGTAACTATAGGTTTTGGTTCAGGACAAACTGCTTTTTCAGTAGAAACAACATCGATTGGTTTTGTTTCCTCAACTTTTTTAGGTTCAACAAATTCCTCCTCATTCTCTGGTAAACGAACAGCTTTACTCGTTTTATTTTTCTCTTCTTTTATTGTTGGAGTTGTTTGCTTTTCAGGACGAGCAGCAGTCTCACTAATTGCACTTTCCTCTCTCGCAATCGCTTTTCCCCTTTTAACAGCAGTGTTCACACCGGTATTTTTTGCATAAATACTTTGATACTTCGGTTTCGAAAAATCACTATTGTCCTTTGCGGCAGAACGTTTGCTCAGATAAGCATAGTCGTTGCTCGTGTTGTTTTTATTGTTTGAACCCGGACAAGCATCTGATGCTCGTTTTGTTTGGGCTGATTGCGACAAACAGATGAATTGCGCAATAAATAGAAGGGCGATGATTCTGTTCATGATTTCTTTCTTTTCCTAATAACGTATCAATATTACCAATTAGTATTTTTATATTTACATTTTATAAGAATAATTTTAGAAATTCAATATAAATGCAATCATTCCTTGAAAAAACGGTAGACTATCTCCATGCAAAATATGGGGATGATGTGAGCGAGTTATGCATTGTATTGCCCAACAGACGTGCGGGTTTATTCCTGAAGACTCATTTCTCAAAAAAGCTCAAAAAAACATTCTGGAGTCCGGAAATTCTTGCCACCGAAGATTTTGTCTCCCTTTTGGCAGAAGTAGAGGTAGCAGACTCAACAACCTTGCTTTTCGAATTGTACGAATCAGTTAAACAAGTGGGAAAAAGAGACATTGAAACATTTGATGAGTTTAGCAAGTGGGGACAGATTTTGTTGAGCGATTTGAATGAGATTGATAGGTACTTGGTTGACCACAAACAGCTTTTCGGAAATTTAAAAGACATAAAAGAATTAGAAGCCTGGAGCTTGAATTCAGAAGAAACACTTACTGATTTTCAAAAACAATATTTGGAATTCTGGAAATTACTGGGCGAGTATTATCAGAATTTTTCTCAACGATTACTTTCTCAACATCAGGCTTATCAAGGATTAGCTTACCGCATTGTTGCCGACAATGTGGAAGAGCGTGTAGGAAAACATCCTTGGAAAAAAATTATTTTTGCTGGATTCAATGCTTTGAACAAAGCAGAAGAGGAAATTATTGCAAAATTATTAAATGCCGATAAAGCAGAAATTATTTGGGATACCGATTCGTATTACATCAATAATATAAATCAAGAGGCAGGAAGATTTATTCGAAAGTATAAACAATCGGGAAAATTTTCAAAGCTTCTTCCTTCTGATAAAGAATCAAGCGATAGAAATCTTACCATTGAAGAAACATTGCTTTCTACAGAAAAAAAATCGATTACGGTTATTGGTGCTGCCAAAAATGTAGCGCAAGCAAAGGTTGCCGGAAGCTTAATAGAGGAAATAAAGAAAACAGATCCGTTATTACAAGCAACAGCCATTGTTCTTGCCGATGAAAATCTATTGTTTCCTGTATTGCATTCCTTGCCGGAAAATTTGAAGGACATCAACGTTACAATGGGTTATCCATTGAAAAACACTCCCGTTGCTGGTTATTTTGATTTGGTTTTTGCAATGCATGAAAACGGGCTGAAACTTGCGCAAGGAAAAGCAAATTATAGTTTTTATCACACTGATGTTGTTAAGTTATTGAGTCATGCATACACAGCAAGTGCATTGTTTACTGTTTCAAAGGAATATACGCTGCGTCCTGTTTTACAAGCCATACAACAGAGAAACATTGTTTTTGTAGGGTTAAAAATGCTTGAATCGATTTTTTCAGAATTCAATTGCGAAAAAGAGTTTGAGGTTTTAGAAGGAATCTTTAAGCATTGGCAAACTCCTCCCGATGCAATTGAATGTGTTCATTATTTAATTGAGACATTAAAAAATGGAATTATTCTTCAGCAAGATAAAAATGATGAGAACAAAGCAAGTCTGGAATTGGAATA
>CAYWAV010000047.1:10621-27882 GCA_964456225.1 uncultured Chitinophaga sp.
ACTTATGGTGATAAAGATTCTATTTTCTCGTATCACTTTTACCGCTTGTTACAACGTGCGACCAATATTCATTTATTATACAATACCGAAAGTGATGCTTTAGGAAGCGGAGAGAAGAGTCGATTTTTAACTCAATTATTATATGAGTTGCCAAAAGTAAATCCGAATGTGACTATTAAAGAGCAATTGGTTAGTATTCCAATTATCAACAATGGTGCGGAAAATGAAATTTCGATTGAAAAATCAGCATTAATACTTGAAAAATTAAAAGAGAAAGCAGAGTCAGGGTTCTCTCCTTCTTTGTTAAATATTTACCGCAATTGTTCTTTGCAATTTTATTTCCATGCGATTGCTAAACTGAGAGAAGCGGATGAAGTAGAAGAGACGATTGGTGCCGATACATTAGGAAATGTAATTCATGAAACATTGGAATCGTTTTACAAACCGCTTGTTGGGAAGAAGATTCAGGTGGCGGATATTGCAGAAATGAAAAAGAAGGTGGAGTCAACCACACTTGCTTTCTTTAAAGAAAAGTATAGCGAGACCGAAGTGAGTTATGGAAAAAATCTGTTAACGTTTAAAGTTGCTCTTAAGTTCATCAATAACTTTTTAGATGCTGAAATTATAAATATCCAAAAGGCAGAAAAAGAAGGAACTCCTATTATTATCAAAGCATTAGAGCAAGAGTTGGAAAGTACTATTTCGGTGGGTGCAAATGCAATTAAAATCAAAGGAAAAGCAGATAGAATTGATACAATGGGAAGCACCACACGTATTGTGGATTATAAAACAGGTTTAGCAGATAACAAAGAATTAAAATTGGAAGATTGGGCTGAGCTCAGAACCAATTCAGGATTGGCAAAAAGCTTTCAATTGTTGACGTATGCCTGGTTGTATCAAAAGGAAAACCCTACAATCAAAGAAAATATCGTTTCAGGAATTGTTACGTTTAGAGAATTGAGTGCGGGATTGAAAACGGTGAAAGTAAACGATTCGTCCAATTTGAATGTGGAAGTACTAGCCGATTTTGAAAAGCAACTGCAAGTGATGCTTTCTGAAATATTTGATAGAAAATTGCGTTTTAGCCAGACGAAAGAGGTAGATAATTGTGAATACTGTGCATTTAAAGGGATTTGTAATCGTTAATAATAATTTCTAATCCTGTATCTTTCGGTCTTTTCAATCATTATTAATTAAACAAATTTGTACCGTTGAGCTCTCATCATAAATCGGATATCGAAATTCAGCAGGAATTGCAGCTAATTGCAGCTGCAAAAGAAAATCCTGCGCGCTTCGGACTCCTCTATGATAAGTATTATAAGTCGATTTTCGTTTTTATACATCGAAGAACAGATGATGAGGAACTTACAGCAGATATTACTTCACAGGTTTTTTTAAAAGCACTTATTAATATTAAGAAATACGAGTACAAAGGTGTCCCTTTTTCTGCATGGCTTTTCAGAATTGCCTTTAATGAAATTAATATGTATTTTAGAAAAAATAATGCACAAAGAGTAGTGAGTTTGAGTCAAAATGGGATGGTGCAAATTGCTCAGGAAGCGGAGCTGGACGAAAATGCAGAAGGAATTAATCAAATGATGATTGCTGTTAAACAATTAGATGCTTTGGAACTTCAATTGATAGAATTACGTTTTTTTGAAAAAAATTCTTTTGCCGAAGTTGGAGAGATTGTTGGTATAACAGAGAATAATGCGAAAGTGAAAGTCTATCGTATTTTAGATAAATTAAAAAAAGTGTTGAGCAAGAAATAATGTCAGACCTAAAATTTAATATTGATAAACCCGATTTGCCAGACGAGCAGATCAATAAGCATAAGGATTTTAAGAAGTTGATCTATAATTATCAGACTGCTACGAAGCCTTTATACAAGACACCTCTTTATAAAAATAAAAAGGTGTTCATTGTTATTTTGTTGATCTTGTTGGTAATGTTTGTGATCATCGAAGCGATGGAAAAAGAGGAGGGAAGTGATCCCGCTAAGATCGAACAAACAAAGTAGGTTTGATGAAAAAGATCGTATGCCTATTTGTGTTTGTCTGTAAACTCTCTTTTTCTCAAAATCAGAACATTGAGAATTTAATACAATATACTTTTCAGGATTCTGTAACTATCGAAGCCAATATCTTTATTCCACCTTTTGATGTTCACGACCAAAAAATAATTCCAACTATTATTATTGAGAAAAAAGACGTAATCGAGATCATATTGCATTATGTGTACAATCCGCAAAGAGAAAAGCCTAATTTGCAAGATACCTGTTTTATTGCTACATACAATCCAAAAGAGTGGGAAGGGATTGGTCCTCTATTCGCGGAAGCCCCATGCTATGGAAATACCGGTTATTGTTATATGGGGATTGGCGATGTCGGTGAATATGCTATTAGATTCCGCAAAGAAAAAAACACTCAAACGTACAGGCTGATTGTTAGATAATTACTCCGTAAACTTATAACCAACACTTCTTATCGAGTGAAAGTGTATTGGTTCTCTTTGATTTTTCTCAAAATATTTTCTAAAAGCAAGAATATAGTTGTCGATGGTACGAGAGGAAGGATAAGCATCTTTTCCCCAAACCGAATCTAAAATATCTTCACGGGAAACAACTTCTCCTTTACGTTCGATCAATAATTTCAAAAGTGCAATTTCTTTTTTACTGATCTCCGCTTTGCCGTTTATTCCGATTATCTCGTAAGTCACAAAGTTCACGGTATTTCCTCCAAAGAAATAAGATTCCATCGATCTATCAGCTTCTTTTTGCGGACTTCCTCTTTTTACAAGGATCTGAACTCTTAAAAGTAATTCCTCCAAATTGAAAGGTTTGGTCAGATAATCATCAGCACCCAATTTCAATCCCTGGATCTTATCGGAGCTGGAGCCTTTGGCTGTTAAGAAGAGGACCGGAATTGTGGCGTTTTCTTTACGGATCTGCTCGCAAACGTCATATCCGTTCATTTCGGGCAGCATGACATCCAGAATAATAAGGTTAAAGCTGGCTTTGCGGAATTCTTTTAATGCTTCTATCCCATTTGTGGCAGTAGCTACGTTATAACCTTCCAATTCCAGGTTTAACCGGATGGTCTTTAACAGGTTTTCCTCGTCTTCAACTAAAAGGATGTTTTTTTGACTCATTGTTGCAAAGATAAGGAAAAGGTTTTAAGAATTATTTAATTCATGCTCCATCTCAGCAATTGTGATATGCGAAAAATCATTAACTTTGTTTTGTGAAATTTAACACTTAAAATCATGAATATTCAAGCAGCAAAACTGAACATAGTTCAAAAAATACTTGCAGTTGAAAACGAGTCTATTATTGAGAAAATCAGCAAGATATTGGAAAAGGAAGTTATAGTTGGATATACCGTAGAAGGGAAGCCTTTGACTCAAGAGGCATACAATAAGCGTTTGCAAAAAGCTGAAGAACAAATTAAGTCGGGTGAATATTTTACACAAACTGAGGTAGAAAAAGAATCTGAAACTTGGTAATGGCAGTGCCTAAAGTTTTTTGGACTAAACAAGCCAAAGCAGCACTTAAAAGCATCTATAAGTTTTTATAAACCCAAATCTTTGCAAGGTGCAAAAAATGTAATAGCGGATATTTTGCAAGCGCCAAAATCAATTCATTACAGTAAGCAATACCAGTTGGACGACATTAATCCAAATTATCGTAGAATAGTAGTGAGAGATTACAAGTTGCTATATAAAGAAAGAGATAATTCTATTCAGATAATCGATATTGTTTGTACGAAACAATCAACAGAAAAATTAAAATCCAAATAATTCTAAAATACGACCATGTTAGCTCAGGATATTTCTTCTCTATTATTGGATTCCAACCTTTCCAAGGATCTTAAAAAGATCACCGAAAAAGTAATGGCAAACGAACGCGTTACTTTTGATGAAGGTGTGCTTTTGTATGAAAAAGGTGAGTTGGGATTTCTGGGAACACTTGCAAATTATATCCGCGAACAGAAAAATGGGAACAATGTTTATTTCAACAGAAATTTCCATATTGAACCAACTAACATTTGCGTGTTTGATTGTAAATTCTGTTCTTATTCAAGATTATTAAAAAATAAAGAAGAAGGCTGGGAATTAACTGAAGAACAAATTTTAGATAAAGTAAGAAGTTACGATGGAAAACCTGTAACTGAAGTTCACATTGTAGGTGGAGTTCATCCGAAAATGGGCTTGATGTATTTTGCTGAACTGATCAAGAAAATAAAAATCATTCGCCCTGATATACATGTAAAAGCGTTTACTGCAGTGGAGTTGGAGTATATGTGCAGAAAAGCAAAAGTAAGTTATGAAGAAGGATTGAAAATTCTAAAAGACCATGGGCAAAATTCTTTGCCAGGTGGCGGAGCAGAAATTTTTGATGAAACCATTCGTAAAGAAATTTGTGAAGATAAATGTACTTCTGCTCAATGGCTGGAAATACACGAAACAGCGCATAAATTAGGAATGCCATCCAATGCAACAATGTTGTACGGACATGTAGAAAAATTTGAACATCGAATCGATCACATGAATCGTTTGCGTGATTTACAAGATAAAACAAAAGGTTTCAATACATTCATTCCATTAAAATTCAGAAATGGTGGAAATCAAATGAGTCACATTGCCGAATCAACAGTTATTGAGGATTTGCGCAACTATGCCGTTTCTCGTATTTACATGGATAATTTCGGACACGTAAAAGCATACTGGCCAATGATTGGCAGAACAACGGCACAACTTTCATTGGCATTTGGTGTAGATGATATTGATGGAACAATTGACGATTCTACAAAAATATATACCATGGCTGGTTCCGAAGAACAATCGCCAGCTTTAACAACACAACAATTGGTTGAGATGATTAAACAAGTTGGTAGAACCCCTATCGAACGGGATACACTTTACAATGTAATTACAGATTATACCAATTACGATTTTAGTAAGGAAGAGATTGTTGCTTAGGTTGATTCATTCATGTTCGACTCCGGCTGGAGTCTAAGCCTTCTAGATTGTTCATGTTGTTATGTATATTAGACTCCGGCTGGGGTCGTACACTTTGGAGTTGTAATTATTACGGCAGCTCCGCCATCAATTCAAACAATTTTTCGAATTTATATTTCAACTCGACTTCTGTCCATAAAGTATTATTGCCGATCATAGCAAAGCAGAGCAATTTTCCGTTTTTTGTTTTCACGTATCCTGTATAGGATTTTACTCTTGACATGGTTCCACTTTTTGCATGAAGGTTTCCTTCTGCTAATGTTCCATGTGATAATTTTCGCATGGTTCCCGATTCGCCTGCAACGGACAATGATTTATAAAATGCCGGAAAAACATTCGGGTCTTTTGAAAACACACGCAACATTTCAACCAATTGATGAGTTGTAATATTATTCATTCTGGATAATCCGCAACCATCCACCATACACATTCCTCGTAAATCTAAACCTTTATTTTTCCAGAATTTATAAATGATTCCAACACTGCTCGGACCACTGCCATATCCGTTTTCATTCATAGAGATAGCGCGTAAAATACTTTCTGCGTAAAAATTTTGAGAAATTTGATTGGTATGATAAACCAAGTCTTCTAATGACGGTGAAAGGGAAGTGACAATTGTTTTTTTAGTTTCTTTTGAATCTGATTTGATGTTATTCAAACGAATAAGTCGGGTAGTAGTAGCCGAATCTTTCATGCGAATTCCATTTGCAATAAGACTTGTTTTTAAAAGCTGAGCGCAAAACAACGCAGGGTCTGGAATGGCACTTCGTTCACGTAAAGTATCTGCTACTTCACCAAAAACAGTTCGTTCAAATTGGAATGGTGCGCCTTGCACATATGCATACGATTTTGCAATTTTAGGATTGCTTACTACTTGATTGTATAATTTTAATCCGGGAATTTGGGGGTTTGTTCTTAAACTAACTCCGCCTTTCGATCCTTTCAATAAGATATCATAAACGTTTTCACGAATGTTTAATCCGGAGGGGCCTGTTCCATAATCACTCTGAATATCTTCCCATGTCCAGCCAACCGGAATAGGGTCTTGGTCGCCAGCTTGTGCATCTCCAATGATACAACCTGCAATACTATCAATTCCTAATTCTTTAATCGCTTTTACCCACAGATCTGTTACTTTGGAAAGTGAACTTCCAAATGTTTCTGCACCCAATGCTGGATCGCCACCACCGCGAATGTAAATGTTTCCATTTAGCGTTTTTGTTGAAGCATCAATTGTTCCATCGTATTTTAAGGTAGTTGCAAAACGAAATTTAGCTCCCAGAATAGAAAGTGCTGTTCCTGTAGTAACTACTTTCATAACAGACGCGGGAACCATTCCTCTGTCTATGTTTACGTTACACATACTTTTTCCGCTATCTGCATCCATCAAACAAAAACTCCAGCTTCCGCCAAATAGTTGGTCGGCATTGTTGAGTGAATCCACGTAGGAAAGTAATTTTCCTAATCCTTTGGTATCTGCCGGAGCTAGGGCCACATCGGTTGAATCGTTCGCACTTCCTTTTGTTAGCAATGCAACATTGGTATCGCCAATACTGAAAACAATAATGGTTGCTAAAATTGCCAATGGCAGAATGATGAGCGCTATTAGTTGTTTTACAGTAAGTGTTTTGTTTAGTAAATGTTTCAAATTTTATTTTATTTCAGATAATGCTTTTACTAAAACATCCAACTCTTCGGTACTCGTAAAAACGTTTGGTGTGATTCTGCAACCTTGCACTCCTTTGCCATCAATGGCAACCGTATAGATTTTATATTTTTCCAATAAGATTTTAGCTAAGTCGGCAGGTTTTATGTTTTTTATTCCTGCGTTGGCAATTCCGCAAGAGCGTTTCACCTCTTCAGGTGTATTTAAAATTACATTTGGAAAATTCCGCACTTTGTTGGTCCAATAGTTTTGCAAATAGCGTAAACGATTTTCTTTTCGCTCGACTCCAATTTTATTGTAGAACTCAATGGAGTTTGCAATTGCTAAATCGGTGTGCACGGGAATTGTTCCTGTGTGATTCAATCTGGAAATATCATCTTCTTTCTTTCCATCTTCGGCAAACAGTGGCCATACTTTTGGAATGTGTTCTTTTTTTACATACAGTATTCCTGCTCCTAACGGAACACTTAGCCACTTGTGCAAACTCGCTCCGTAATAATCACAGTTCAAATCAGAAATGTTGAATTTAATGTGTGCAAAAGCATGTGCGCCATCCACCAGCACAGAAACATTTTTGCTATGTGCCATGTCGCAGATTTTTTTCACAGGTAAAATTTGTCCCGTAATATTTATCATGTGGCAAATCATTAATAATTTTGTTTTAGGAGTAATGGCATTCGCATATACTTCCACAATTTCTTCATCCGATTTTGGATGCATGGGAACGTTAATGATTTTATTCACTGTCCCATAACGCTTGGAAACCTGTTTGAACATGTCCAGCATCGCACCATAATCTTGGTCGGCCATTACTGCTTCGTCACCCGCTTTCCAATCCTGACCGCTGATAATCATGTCTAAGGATTCAGTTGTGTTCCTGGTGATGATTAATTCTTCGCTGCTACAACCAGCCAATTCAGCGAGTTTAGAAACAGCAGCTTTTTTATTATCAAACTGAACAGTTCGCATATAATACGCGCCATGCAAATTGACTTCCCGAATGTGTTTAAAATAATTTTCCAATACTTCTTCCGGAAGAATACAATAGTAACCGTTTTCTAAATTGATATAATCTGGTTTTAGTTTGTAAGCAGCACGAATGGCTTTCCAAAACTCTTCATCAGTAGTAATTTCTTCGGGAGACAAATGTGAAACCGAATCTAATATTTTGCTAAGAGCGGGAAAGCTAACCATAGTGGCTAGTCCGGCTAATGAAACTTTTTTGAGGAAGGAGCGTTTGTTCATTTATTCATTTGGTTTTTCTTTAATGATAGGGGTTTGTTTTTTTTATTCCAAAATTATTCTTAATCAAATATAACCCAATCATCACACATACAAAACAAAAAAACGCTCCGTAATTTACGGAGCGTCTTGTCTAATATCTAAAATCTCATATCTATTTTCTACCCTTTCAAAAACCCTAATATTTTTTCTACACTAGCCTTAGCATCTCCATAAAGCATTTCTGAATTTGGTTTGTAAAACAAAGGATTGTCTTCACCTGAATAACCTGCTGCCATAGAACGTTTCATAATGATTACTTTTTCTGCTTTCCAAACTTCTATTACAGGCATTCCGTAAATAGAACTTGCAGGATCATCTTGCGCACTTGGGTTTACAACATCATTCGCACCAATTACCATTACCACATCGGTAGTTGGCATATCTTCATTAATCTCGTCCATTTCCAAAACAATATCGTAAGGAACATTCGCTTCAGCTAATAATACATTCATGTGTCCTGGTAAACGACCAGCAACGGGATGTATAGCAAATCTCACTTTCTTTCCAGCTTTTTGTAATACTTGAACCATTTCATAAATTGGATATTGTGCTTTCGCAACAGCCATTCCGTAACCCGGAACAATAACAACTGATCTAGCTTCTTTTAATAAAGCAGCAACCTCTTCGTGGTTCAATGCAGTTACTTCACCTTCAATTGCTTTTTTCTCACCACCTTGTGATGAAGAAGCAGTTGCATTCGCAAAAATTACAGCAAAGAAAGAACGGTTCATTGCGTGACACATGTGCATAGAAAGAATAGCACCTGAACTTCCAACCAATGCACCCGTTACAATTAATAAATCGTTACCCAACATAAATCCTGCTGCAGATGCTGCCCAACCTGAATAAGAGTTCAACATAGAAACTACAACTGGCATGTCGCCACCACCAATTGCCATTACTAATACAATTCCAATGTAGGATGCGATGGCTGTCATAATTAACAAAGGAAGCATTCCTTCTGTTCCATGTGCTGTGCAAAAAAAGTATCCTAAAACCGCACATGCTGAAAGCAATATCAAATTCATCATTTGTAATCCTTTAAATGCCCAAGGCTTAGAAGGGATTTTTCCATCTAATTTTCCCCATGCAACAATGGAACCTGTGAAAGTGATTGCACCAATAAAAATTCCAATAAATACTTCCACAAGATGAATCATGTGTGCCGCTCCAGTTAATGCTTGAGTTTCTGGATCCATGTAGGAACCGAAACCAACTAGTACAGCAGCCATTCCCACAAAACTATGTAGGATCGCAACCAGCTGTGGCATGGAAGTCATTTCCACTTTGCGTGCTACCATGATACCAATCAGAGATGCAATAGCAATCGCACCGATGATATAAACATGTCCTTCTACTCCTTGACCTAAAACCGTAGCAACAATTGCTACAATCATACCTACAATTCCGTAAATTACTCCACGCTTCGCAGATTCTTGAGAGGATAAACCTCCCAAACTTAAAATGAACAGGATACTTGCAAATAAATATGCTGCTGTTTGTATTTCTTTAGCTATTTCAATCATAATTTCTTTTTTTATCTATTATCAAAACATCCGCCCAAGCGGAGAAGGAAAAGTTCTATTTTTTAAACATTTTCAACATACGGTGTGTTACGAAGAATCCACCAACAATATTAATGCTGGCAATCAAAATTGCAATTCCTGCTATAATAGTCATTGGACTTTTGATGTCATTAGTCGTTTGCAATAAACCACCCACAACGATAATTCCGCTTATCGCATTTGTCACAGCCATTAAAGGTGTATGCAATGCGTGTGCTACATTGGTGATGAGTTGCCATCCAACAAAAATTGCCAATATAAATACAGTGAAGTGTTGAATGAAATCGCTCGGAGCGTATTTTCCAACCAGAAACAACATCGCGCCAACCAGAGAAAGTGTTATAACCATTGAATTCGTTGCCTTTTTAGATGCTGCGTCTGCAGTTGCTTTTGTTTCTTCAACAGTTGGCGGCATCACTTTTGCTTTTCCACCTGCAGTAGGACTAACAGGAAGTGGAGCAGGAGGCCAGTTGATTTTTCCATTGTATGTTACCATT
This sequence comes from uncultured Chitinophaga sp., assembly GCA_964456225.1. Taxonomy (GTDB): domain Bacteria; phylum Bacteroidota; class Bacteroidia; order 2-12-FULL-35-15; family 2-12-FULL-35-15; genus 2-12-FULL-35-15. The sequence goes on from CAYWAV010000047.1 coordinate 20,653, forward strand.
GCACGAGATACAACAGCATCTTCCATATCAATTTTCCACTTTTCTGCTTTCCCCATATCATCTAATAAATGACATAAGTTATTTCCGTAAAGTTGTGAAGCTTGACTAGGTAATTGACTTAATTTACCAACGATAGTTACTCCGTTAGGTGTTACATAAATTTCTCCGTTTTTTGTATACGCACAATTACCGCCTGTAGAAGCCGCTAAATCCACAATAACAGAACCAGGTTTCATTGCATCCACGTGATAATCCATCCACAATTTAGGAGCTGGTCTACCCGGGATTTGTGCAGTAGTAATTACAATATCACATTCTTTTGCTTGTTCTAAAAACAATTTCATCTCAGCTTCAATAAACTCCTTACTCATTTCTTTTGAGTAACCCGATGATGTTGCACCGTCTTCTTCAATTTCAACTGTTAAGAATGTTGCGCCCATTGATTCAATTTGCTCAGCAACTTCTTTACGTGTATCAAATGCACGAACAATAGCTCCTAAAGAATTAGCAGCACCAATAGCAGCTAAACCAGCCACACCAGCACCAATCACTAATACTTTTGCAGGTTCTACTTTTCCGGCAGCAGTAATTTGTCCGTTTAAAAATCTTCCGAAATGATATGAGCCTTCAATCACCGAACGATATCCAGCAATGTTTGCCATAGATGATAATACATCCATTTTTTGTGCTCTGGAAATACGAGGAATCGCGTCCATTGCAACTGCATTCACTTTTTTATCCGCTAATTTTTGAAGTAACTCTTGGTTTTGAGCAGGCCATAGGTAACTCAACATTACCAAGCCTTCGCGCATTAAAGCAACCTCTTCAACAGCTGGTTCTTTTACTTTTAATACGATATCTGACTGGCCATAAATTTCGGCAGCGGTTTTTACAATTTTAGCGCCTGCTTCTTCAAAATCCTTATCTGAAAAATTAGCTTTTGTACCAGCACCTTGCTGAATGTAAACTTCAAATCCTTGCTTTTGCAATCGTTTGACAGTTTTGGGAGTTGCAGCAACTCTTAACTCACTTGGAAAAATTTCCGATGGAATGCCTACCTTCATAATTAAACGATATTATTTTGAGTAAAAAAATTTCAAGATGCAAAGTAAGAAAATAAAACTAACTGACAAAACAAATTGGTTTTTGCCTGTTGTTCAGGTAGTTAGGTGATTGGCAATTGTATCCATTAAAATTGGATTCTGCTCATTATATTAAACAGAGTAACCAATTGAATTTTGGTTGATATAAACCACTGTTTTTAACACAAATCTTGTTTAGGACAATTCCCCCTTTGGAAAAGGGAGCAAGGGGGATTTTTGCTGATGTTCATTTCAAGGAGAAGGCAATATTCGGATAATCCGTAATAATACCATCGACACCGAGCAGCATGAATTTTTTCATCTCTTTCTCAGAATTTACTGTCCATACAATTACTTTACAACCCAATTGATGTGCTTGCTCAATGGTTTTTTGTTTGCAAATTTTGGCTGCAGGATTATACATATAAGGAGTAAATCCTAATTTCTGAATGTTGCGTTTCACCGATTTAAAATTCGCAACCAACAATCCGATTTTTATTTGATCATTAATTTTGTGCATTGCTCGCAAACATCTGGTATCGAAACTTTGAATTAAAATACGCTCATTGATGTTATACTTTTTAATCACATTGTAAATCAATGCTGCTGTTGCATTTGTTTCAAAATGATATTTGCCATCGCCTAAGGAATTATTTTTTATTTCGATGTTGTATTTTATTGGAGGCAGATTATTTTCTTTTGTAAATTGTTCCATCGTCTCAATAACTTCACTTAACAATGGTTTGTATTCAGCGATTTTTGCCTGTTGTGGAAATTTTGCATTTCCTCGCGCTCCGCAATCGTATTTTTTTATTTCGGAATAAGTAAGTTGGTGTAAATTGTTTTTTGTTCGTTTGGTAATTGCTCTTCCTTGGGGAGAAGTGCAAGTGTTTGGATTAAACCAAGGTTCATGCGAAACAACAACTTGCGAATCTTTGGAAATAACTACATCCAATTCAATGTAATCAGCTCCAGCTTTAATCGCTTCTTTAAATGCGGTCAATGTATTTTCAGGAAAGAGTCCGCGAAAACCTCGATGTCCGTGAATTTCGATAGATTTCTTTTCTTGAGAAAAAGAATTGAAACAAATAAGAAGAAAGAGTGTGAGGAGTAGTTTTTGCATGATTTGGAATACGAAAATACAAAACAGGTCGCTCCTACGGAGTTTTAATATGATTTATTTCTTATTGTTCTATAAACAGGACATCCCTAAGGGATTTTTAATAGGCATGTTATAACTATTATAAAAGCTCCGTAGGAGCGACCTGTTTGTAATAAAAACTGCATCATCAATATTATAGCCCCATCGGGGCCACCTATTTGTTGTAGATTGTAAAACACGAAGCATTCAATCATAGAATCTTAATGCATCGTTTCATCGTATATTTGAGAAAATATTCCAAATGAAAAGTCTACTTTTTGTTTTAGTGATAAGTTTAAATTTTTCGATGATGGCTCCAACTCCAATTCGTTATGTCGCTCTTGGCGATTCATATACCATTTGTACGGGTGCAACCGAAACACAATCTTGGCCTGTGATTTTGTGCAAGCATTTGAAAGAAAAAAAGATAAATATTGAACTCATAGCGAATCCCTCTCAAAATAGTTGGACTAGCCAGAATTTAATAGATAGAGAACTTCCTGTTTTAGATAAATCAAAAGCAACCTTCGTTACTTTATTAATTGGAGTGAACGACTGGGTGCAAGGGGTAGATGCAAAAATATTCAAAGCAAATTTGATAAAAATAATTGATCATGTTCAAGCTCAGCTTCCTGATAAAAGCAAACTTATTTTAATTACCATCCCCGATTTTGGAGTGACATCAACTGGTTCGCGTTATAGTGGAGGTAGAGATATTTCCAAAGGAATAAGTGAATTCAATTCCATTATTTTAGAGGAAGCGAAAAAAAGAAATTTAAAAACAGTAGATATTTTTGAAACATCCAAAGCAATGGGAAAAGACAATTCTTTGGTTGCTGCTGACGGACTTCATCCCTCCGCAAAAGAATATGCCATTTGGGAAACGTTGATTTATCCAGTTGCTTATGCTGTGTTGAAGTAAGCCATTTTGCTTGTTCTCGACTCCGCTCGAACTGACATTATAAAATCCCCTCCAGTTAACATTGTTGACTCCGCTTGAGGTGACAATCTTTACAGTCGCACTCGAATTAACATTTTGTGTCAGTTCGAGCGGAGTCGAGAACCATTCAGAGTCTCATTCCTTTTTCGTAATTTCACCCAATGGATTTATCAAAACTCCCTAATCAAGCACGAATAGCCGAAACAAACACTAAAAAATTGTTTGAGGTTTTAAAAAGAAAAAAACCAAATAATTTGGATGATGTTGTTCATCAATTGCACGATGAAGCATTCGAAAAAATTGATTGTATGAAATGTGCGAACTGTTGCAAAACAACAAGCCCTATTTTTAACGATCGTGATATCGATAGAATTTCTAGACGTTTACGTGTAAAGCCTTCTGATTTTATTTCAAAATATCTTCACAAAGATGAAGATGGAGATTTAGTATTGAACGAAGCTCCTTGTACTTTTTTAGATTCTGAAAATTATTGTTTAATTTATGAAGATCGTCCTGCTGCCTGCCGCGAATATCCTCATACAAACAGAAAACGATTTTATCAGTTGCTCGACATAACGATTAAGAACACATACATTTGTCCGGCTGCTTTTGAAATAGTAGAGCAGATGAAAAAGAAGTATAAATAGTATTATATTTGATTACCATAAAAAACTACCAATTCCATGAAATCAAAATTTGCATTATTATCAGCGTTTGTGTTATCACTTTCTGCGGTAGCTTTTATTACAAGTAATGGCGATCCCTTAAAAAAGAAAAAAGCAGTTACTCAAGATGTAAACGAAGGAATGGTGCATGGTGCTTCCAAGCGTATGCAATGGGAATTGTCGCGTTTAGCAGATCCTGCAACAGGACGCATTCCGGATAATATTCGTCAGCTCGAATTAGCATTTGCAGCAACATTGCCGAACGATTTGCAAGTAGATAGCAGAAGCATGTCTAGTTTAACAATGACAAACCGCGGTCCATGGAATGTGGGTGGAAGAACACGTGCTTTTGGTGTGGATGTAAGTAATGAAAACAGATTGTTGGCAGGTTCTTGTTCAGGCGGAATGTGGATTTCTACAAATGGTGGAACATCTTGGTCGCAAACAAATACATTATCGCAATTAAAAAATGCAACCTGTTTAGTTCAAGATAAACGTGCTACACATACAAACACATGGTATTATGGAAGTGGCGAAGCTTATGGTGCATCTGCAAGCGGTGGAAGTGGAGCTTATTATTTAGGCGATGGTATTTTTAAATCTACAGATGGAGGTTTAACATGGGTGCCACTTGCAGCAACCGCTGGTGGAAACCCTAGTGGTTTTACTACAGGCTGGCAATTAGTTTGGAACATGGCAATTGATAATTCAGCAAACGATTCGATTGACGAAGTATATGGTGCTATTTATGGAGCAATTGTAAGAAGCGTGAATGGTGGAACCTCATGGACTACTGTAATTGGCGGAGGTTCTTACTTTACAGATGTTCAGGTAGCAAGTACAGGAGTAGTTTATGCAACATGCAGTGATGATGGAACACAAAAAGGAATTTGGCGCTCCGATACTGGCACAGCGTTTACAAATATTTTACCTGTAGGATTTCCAACAGTATATAACAGAATTGTTTCAGGAATAAATCCGAACAACGAAAACGAAGTTTACTTTTTAGCAAACACTCCAGGATTCGGAAAAGTAACCTATAATTATTTAGGAACACCTGAATGGAATAGTTTGTGGAAATATACCTACGTCTCCGGTTCAGGCGCTGGTGCTGGTGGAATGTGGCAAAATTTATCAATGAACCTTCCAGCAACAGGTGGGATGTTTGATAAGTGGAATGTGCAAGGCTCATACGATATGGTGGTACGCGTGAAACCTGGAAGTTCAAATACTGTTTACATTGGCGGAACAAATTTATACCGTTCCACTTCAGGATTTCAAGATTCTACATCTACTACTTTTATTGGCGGTTACCAACAATTTTCTGCATTGCCAGTTATCAATTCATACGCAAATCATCATCCCGATCAACATGGAGTTGAATTTTTACCATCCAATCCAGACGTGATGTTTAGTTACAACGATGGTGGTATTTTTAAAACAATGAATGATACAGCAAGTGCAGTAGTTTGGCAATCATTGAACAATGGCTATTTAACTACGATGTTTTATACCATTGCCATTGATCATGCAACGCCTGGAAATAATATAATTGTAGCTGGTGCTCAGGATAACGGAACTTGGTACACCAACACCGCTTCTCCAACTGCACCATGGTCGCAACCCCGCGGAGGTGACGGTTCTTATTGTGCAATTGCTGATGGACAATCCAACTATTATTTTTCTATTCAGAATGCAAAAATGATGAAAGCAACATTGGATGCCTTAGGAAATGTTACAACATCTGCAAGAATTGATCCTATCGGTTTAAAAAATCCGGAATTCATTAATCCATATACACTTGATCCAAACAACAACAACATTATGTATTTGGCCGGAGGAAAATATTTATGGCGTAACAATGATTTGTCTGGAATCAATACCACTCCCGGTGGAAGCTGGGATTCTATCTCAACAAATTGGGTGCAATATGTGGATTCGGTACCTGCAGTGAACTCAGTTATAACTGCTGTTACAGCGTGTAAAACTCCAGCTAACAGAGTTTATTATGGAACAGATAAACAAAAAGTATATCGTGTAGACAATGCAAATGCAGGAACTCCAACTCCTTTAAATATTACTTCTTCCACTACTGGTGTTTTGTTTCCAGCTGCGGGTTCTGTTAGTTGTATCGCTACTGATCCATTGGATGGAAATAAAGTGATTGTTACTTTTTCTAATTATGGAGTGTACAGTGTTTATTATTCGGAAGATGCAGGGACAACCTGGATGAAGATTGGCGGTAATTTAGAAGCATCAACAGTAGGAAGCCCGTCTGTTCGTTGGGCAAGTATTTTACATGTAGCAGATGGAACCGTTTATTTATTAGCAACAAGTACTGGATTATATGCTACGGATACATTGATAGCCGGTGGAGCAGTAGCAGGTTCTGGAACTGTTTGGGTTCAACAAGGAACAAGTACTATTGGTAATTCGGTTTGTGATATGATTGATGTGCGCCCTTCTGATGGATTAGTGGTTGTTGCTACTCATGCTAGTGGAATCTATTCTACAAACATTACAAGTGTGAATGATATTGTTACTGTGCAAGACATACAAACATCGAAGTATGATTTGCAATTAATCAATTATCCGAATCCGGTGAATGAAAGTACGACCATCGAATTTGTTTTGAATAGCAAAGCAAAAGTGAATTTACAAATTTGGGATGCGTATGGAAGATTGATGGAAACGCTTGTTAATGCTCAATTACCCGAAGGAAAACATTCTGTGGTATTCAATAAGAAAAATTTAAAATCGGGAGTTTATTATTATAGCTTGACTGCTGATAGAAAACGTAAAACCAATAAAATGATTATTGTTCAATAAACAGTTGATTGTTAGTTAATAAATCCTCCGCTATTAGTGGGGGATTTTTTTTGCCCTTACTTTTACAGTATAATTTTAGCAGTATAAAATGTTTGATGACGCATTAGGTAATTTCGATTATTACAATTGGATCACACTTCCACTGATTATTTTTTTCTCCCGAATTTGTGATGTAAGCTTGGGGACATTGCGACATGTTTTTATTTCTAAAGGATTTAGAAAAATAGTTCCTCTGTTAGGTTTTTTTGAAGTGTTGATTTGGATTATTGTGGTAGCGCAAGTGATGAAAAATTTAAATAATGTTGCATGCTATTTAGCATGGGCTGGAGGTTTTGCTACTGGAACCTATGTTGGATTGTGGATTGAAGAAAAATTAGCGTTGGGGTTGCAAGTTGTAAGGATAATTACCAATCAAGATTGCTTCGTATTGTTGGAGGCCTTTAAAAAAGAAAATCATGGAATTACAGTAGTGGATGCACAAGGTGCTGTAGGACCAGTGAAAATGATATTTACCATTGTTAAACGCAAAAATGTAAAAGAAGTCGTTCAGCTAATTCGGCAACACAATCCAAC
>CAYWAV010000048.1:0-12945 GCA_964456225.1 uncultured Chitinophaga sp.
TCCCAAAAGTTCATGTAATCAGTTGTTACCTTAATTGTTTTTATTTTCAAATCATTTTTAGCAGCGAGGCTTTTTTCCCAGTCTAGCATTTTTATACTATTTACTTTTCCAACCCATTTTGCCCAATACATAATTAAATAGAAATCATAGTCTTTAAATTCACTTGAATCTACAGGATTTCCATCTAATTTTCTTAGTTGAATTATGTATTGAAAGATATTTTGTGTAGAGTCTATTTTTATAATATTAGTAGGGTCTAAGAATGTAATGAGGCTATCATTTTGTCCATTACATTTTTTATTATCTCGATAAAGCATTAAATATCCATTTTTGTCGTAGAATCTAATTTCTGGCATTCCGATGTTGCTTTCATTAAATTTTTGTAAAGCAACTGTGTCTTTTAACGAAAAGAGATTTTGATTGTTTAATTTCTCTTTTTCTAAGTAAGTTTCAATTGTTTCTTTCTTTTCTATTTTTGGGTATCTTACTCTGTATGAGTATAGTAAAATCTTTGTGCATCTTGACAACATCAGAATGGAGAGGGACAGAGGGAGGATATGTTTTTTCATATATATTATAATTATAAAGCAAATGCTACTTTTTTTAGTAGCATTTGCTTTAATTTATTATTGGAAAATTATTTTGTATTGATTGTTGGTTTCTACTACTTTATATTTACCAGCTTTTATTGTGTATTTTTCAACTCCAAGTTTGGCGCAGATTTCCTTGCTCAAAGTATAAGCGACTGGAACTTCAAAAAGGCCATTTACAAATTGAGTTTGATAAATACTTAATTGTGAAGCACTTTTAATTATTGTAATTTCTAATACGCCAGTATTATCATTGATTGTTCCTGTCATACCTCTAGAAACTCCAATTGTAATATCACAAAGCCCTCTTTCGATACAATTTTTGTTAGCATCTCTATGACCAAACTCAATTGAAAAAGTAATAATCGGCCCAGCCAACATTTGTGTACTCATTGATATTAGCATTACAGCTGCTATAATTAATTTTTTCATAATTTTTATAAGAATTTAAATTGTTTTTATTAATAAATTGTTTAATTTCATGCTTGCATTGAAGCTGCAAAGTTTCTCTGCTAACGGCTCTTCAGAAGAGCGGTCTACAATTAATGTTTAAATACTTTTTTTGTTTACCTCCTTTTCAGTATAAGTTAGTGTCAAGCCAACTTGTTATAAATGAAGAGCCGTTATTTTAGCTCAGTAATGCGCTTAATCTGCTTTCTGATTCGACTAAGCGGGTGCAAATATAGACGATGCTAAAAACTACCGAATTACAATTTCATGAAAACTAAGGTTTCGAACGAACTAAATTTTTTCTAATTATCTGAGTATAAGACAGAAAAAAAATTTATGCTTTTGTTCCGAATGAAAAGGATATAGTTGTGAGCTATAATCTGTTGTTAACTAAGCGTTTAATTTAGGAAACTAAGTACTTAATATTTGGTTTTCAAAATGCTTTTCTTTATGGGATGATTGATAGAGTCTCTAAAAACCCACTGTTTAAAGCTGTTTTAGCTATCTTTTTTTTTCGTATCTTTGTCCCAGTTCTTTTTATATTCCGCAATAGCGGGAACATATTCCGAGATAATTCGGGATTTTAAAATCTAAATTTTAAGAAAAATAAAAATTTAGATTTTAATAACTTATCAAGAAAGGCGGAGGGACAGACCCTTTGATGCCTTAGCAACCTTCAGTAATGAAACGGTGCTAATTCCTGTCTCGCTAAATGCGGGAACAGATAAGTCAGAGTAATTTTTTTGAAACAACATGAAATCAAAATACTTAACTCCTCTGACTGTAAAAAGTGAGAGGAGTTTTTTTGTGGCATCTCCCCAGCTCTCTCCAAAAGAGAAGAAGCAGATTTAAGCTGAGATTGCCAGGGGCGAAAAGCTATTGTAATAACGGTAAAGAAAGATTTAAAGAAGAAATTTTATAATGACAAAAATGATAAATACAGAGAACACTCCCTTCCCTTTGGGAAGGGTTGGGGATGGGTCCATAAGAACAGAATTAGAAAAACGAATCCTTGTAATTGATGGTGCCATGGGCACCATGATTCAACAATACAAACTGGAAGAAAAAGATTTCAGAAGTAAACGCTTTGCAGATTTTCATAAAGATTTGAAAGGCAACAATGATTTATTGTCCCTTACTCAACCGCAAATCATAAAAGCCATTCACAAAGAATATTTAAAAGCAGGAGCTGATATTATTGAAACCAATACGTTTAGTGCCACTACTATTGCAATGGCCGATTACGATATGCAAGAATTGGCATACGAGTTAAATTATGAATCAGCAAAAATTGCAAAAGAAGCGGTTCTTGAATTTCAAAAAGAATCTGGAGATAACAGCCCACGTTTTGTGGCAGGAGCATTTGGTCCAACTAACCGTACACTTTCATTATCGCCCAATGTAAACGATCCAGGATTTAGAGCAACCACATTTGATGAATTGGTAGTTGCTTATACCGAACAAGCCAATGGTTTGATTGATGGAGGTACTGATTTATTATTGGTAGAAACTATTTTTGATACCCTCAATGCAAAAGCGGCATTGTTTGCCATACAAAATGTTTGCAAAGAAAGAAGTATAAAAATGCCGGTAATGGTGTCGGGAACAATAACTGATGCTAGCGGCAGAACTTTATCAGGACAAACAACAGAAGCATTTTTAAATTCCATTTCACATGTTGATTTATTAAGTGTTGGTTTAAATTGCGCTTTGGGAGCAAAAGACATGCGTCCGTATTTAGAAGAACTTTCAGATAAAGCTCCGTTTTATGTAAGTGCTTATCCCAATGCCGGATTGCCAAATCAGTTTGGTGAATACGATCAGGATGCTCATGAAATGGGCCACCAGATAGAAGATTTTTTACGAGCAGGATTTTTAAACATTGTGGGTGGATGTTGTGGAACAACTCCAGCACACATTAAGCGAATTGCGGAACTTGCAAAAGTTTCCAAGCCACGTAAAATACCTGTAGCAGATACTTTGATGCACTTATCAGGATTGGAACCCTTAACACTTCGCCCCGAAAGTAATTTTTTGAATGTAGGTGAACGGACGAATGTAACAGGTTCTAAAAAATTCTTGCGTTTAATCAATGAAGGAAATTACGAAGAAGCATTGTCGATTGCAAAAGACCAAGTAGATGGTGGAGCGCAGGTGATTGATGTAAACATGGATGAAGGGATGTTGGATTCGGAAGCAGCAATGACTAAGTTTTTAAACCTCATTGCATCGGAGCCAGACATAAGTAAAGTTCCGATTATGATTGACTCTTCTAAATGGACTGTGATTGAAGCGGGATTAAAATGCGTGCAAGGAAAAGCAATTGTAAATTCTATTTCCTTAAAAGAAGGCGAAGAAAAGTTTATTGAACAAGCGAATAAAGTAAAACAATACGGAGCAGCTGTGATTGTGATGGCCTTTGATGAACAAGGACAAGCAGATACATTGCAACGAAGAATAGATATTTGCAAACGTGCGTACGATGTGTTGGTAAACAAAGTAAATTTTACACCACAAGATATTATTTTCGACCCGAATATTTTTCCTGTAGCAACAGGAATGGAAGAGCATCGTTTGAATGCACTCGATTTTTTTAATGCAACAAAATGGATCAAAGAAAATTTACCCTATGCAAAAGTAAGCGGTGGCGTAAGTAATGTTTCATTTTCGTTCAGAGGAAATGATCATGTGCGTGAAGCGATTCATAGTTCGTTTTTATATCATGCTGTAAAGCATGGAATGGATATGGGAATTGTGAATCCAGCACAATTGGTGGTGTACGATGATATTGATAAAGTGTTGTTAGAATTAGTAGAAGATGTTTTGTTGAACAGACGAGATGATGCTACGGAGCGATTGGTGGATCATGCCGAATCGTTAAAAGGTGTTACAAGAGAGAAAACAGAAAAAGACGAAGCTTGGAGAAAAGGACCAGTTGAAGAACGCTTGAGTTATGCTTTGGTAAAAGGATTGGTAGAATACATTGATGTGGATACCGAAGAAGCAAGATTAAAATTGGGAAGACCATTGCACGTAATTGAAGGACCGTTAATGGATGGAATGAATGTGGTAGGTGATTTATTCGGTAGCGGAAAAATGTTTTTGCCTCAAGTGGTGAAGAGCGCCAGAGTAATGAAAAAGGCGGTTGCTTATCTAGAACCATACTTGCAAGCAGAAAAAGAGGCGAACCGTTTAGCAGGAATTGTTGGAAATGGAAGATCGAATGCTGGAAAGATTTTAATGGCAACAGTAAAAGGTGATGTGCATGATATTGGAAAAAATATTGTTGGAGTTGTATTGGCTTGTAACAATTATGAAATCATCGATTTAGGTGTAATGGTTTCTGCGGATAAAATTTTAGAAGAAGCAATAAAACAAGAAGTAGATATCATTGGCTTAAGTGGATTGATTACTCCTTCTCTTGATGAAATGGTTCACGTTGCAAAAGAGATGGAACGCTTAGGATTTAAAACTCCTTTGTTAATTGGAGGTGCAACAACTTCTAAAGTACACACGGCTGTAAAAATTGCACAAAATTATTCTGGTCCAGTTGTGCATGTGAACGATGCAAGTAAGTCGGTGCCTGTAGCAAGCAGTTTAATTTCGGATGAATTACGTGATGCTTTTATGGTTGAAATAACAAAAGATTACGACCGCGTTCGCGAGCAAAATAAAAATGCTCAATCGCAAAATAAATTTATTTCGATTGAAGAAGCTCGCGAAAATAAATTTCCTATCGATTGGAATAAAAGTGAAATTGTAAAACCAACATTTATAGGTAATAAAGTCATTAACGATTATTCTTTAGCTGAGATAGCTGAATACATTGATTGGACACCATTCTTCATCTCTTGGGAAATGAAAGGTTCGTATCCTAAAATATTAAAAGACCCAACACGTGGAGAAGAAGCACGTAAATTATTTGACGATGCACAAGCGATGTTGAAAAAGATCATTGATGAAAAATGGCTTCGTGCAAATGCAGTGATTGGAATTTATCCTGCAAAAGCAGTTGGCGATGATATTGAAGTTTACGAAGATGAAGCTGGAACAAAAACAAAAACAGTGTTTCATTCCTTGCGTCAGCAAACAAAAAAACCAGCAGGACAATATAATGTTGCGCTTTCAGATTTTGTTCTGCCCCAAGACCTCACCCCTAAACCCTCTCCGCAGGATAGGGGAATGGCTCCGCGATATCATACTGCTGATTGGATAAATTGGAGCCAAAATATTCTTCATGCGAAAAGTATGCGTAAGTCACCGACCCCAGCCGAAGAAAAATTATGGCAAGAGTTGAGAAATCGTAAATTAGAATCGAAGTTCAGAAGACAGCATCCAATTGGACAATTCATTGCGGATTTTGTTTGTATAGAGGAAAAACTAATTGTAGAAGTGGATGGAGAAATTCATGATCATCAAAAAGAATATGATGATGGAAGAACTTATATGTTAGAAGATATTGGATACAGAGTCATTCGTTTTTCAAACGATTCTGTTTTAAACGATATAAATAATGTAATTGAAAAAATAAAAACGGAGCTCACACCCCTCTCCTTCGGAGAGGGGCTGGGGTCTGATTACATTGGGGCATTCGCTTTGACTACTGGAATTGGAATTGATGAACACGTAGCACGTTTTGAAAAAGACCATGACGATTATTCTGCAATTATGTTAAAAGCATTGGCAGATAGATTAGCGGAAGCATTTGCCGAATTGATGCACAAAAAAGTTCGTAAAGAATTTTGGGGATATGCAAAGGATGAAAATTTATTGAATGAAGATTTAATAAAGGAAGAGTATGCAGGAATTCGTCCAGCTCCTGGTTACCCGGCACAACCCGATCATACCGAAAAACCAACTATTTGGAAATTATTAGATGTGGAAAAAAATACAGGAATGATTTTAACTGAAAGCATGGCAATGTTTCCAACAGCTGCTGTCAGCGGTTTGTATTTCGCTCATCCGCAAGCGCATTATTTTGGAATTGGAAAAATTAAAAAGGACCAGGTAGAAGATTACGCTAAACGCAAAGGAATGAGTTTGGATAAAGCAGAACGTTGGTTAGGACCGAATTTAGCTTACTAAATGTGATTTATTAACTGTATCAACATTGGAGCTGTCAACCTGAGCGGAGTCGAAGGGCGGGATCTCACATTCGAAAAAACGGATCATTTTCATAATTGCAAACCCATATTTAATTTCGTAAATTTGAATAATGAAATCAGCCACTAAATATTTCTTCTTACTACTTGCTTTCTTGTTTGTTGCGAATTCTACTTTCGCTCAAAAAGGAAAATCAAAATCAAAAACGAAACCAAAATCTTCCACCTACGATTATCAAGGTCCGTATTACGAAGGGTTGGCTAGAGTCAAGATTAAACTAAAATGGGGTTTTATTGATACAACAGGAAATGTAGTTGTTCCTCTTAAATATAATGAAGTAACCAATTTTGATGGCGGCATTGCAAAAGTGAGAGTAGGAACCAAGTGGGGTTTGGTTGACAACAAAGGAACTGTGCTTATTAAACCTACTTTTGATGCCATCTTTGAATTTATTGATGGCAAGGCAAAAGTGCTGATTGAAGGCGAAGAATATTACACCAACAAACAAGGTGTGCGTGTCCCCAAATAGGTCTGTTTTAAAATGTTTACTTCCCTTAGTGTGTTTCTGCGTAATAATGAGTACAATTGTATGAAACATTATGTCACTACTACTTCAAATCGGGAATTTTTTTTTAAATCCAAAGGCAAAAGCAGCAAAAAATATTGCTGAAGCCAAAAGAATCAAACTAACCAGTCAGATTGCGACTGTCTCCCTTGTTATTGCAGTTTTTTATCATTTTGTATTCTTAAGCTTTAATGACATAAGGCTCACGCTATCTGAACTTGTTTTTATTTTTTGCTATTTTCTGGTTTTAGTTTTAAACTTTGTCGGGTACTCTTCTTTTTCGAAATTCTTTCTGATAGCTACATTTTATGTAAATTTTTTCGTTATTAGTGCCATTTGTGGCGAGGAAGCTTGTGTTCATCTCCTTTATATTCCAGCACTTACAGCGCCTTTGATTTTATTAGATTTTGCAGAAATAAAATTGATTGTACTCCTTGTCATTATTGCTTTTTTGTGCTTGATTACTTTATATATTTTGAATTTTGTACCATCACTCACAATTCAAATTTCTGCTAAGCAAATGTATAATCTAAAATTTTCTTTTATTTTAACTTCAATGGTCGGGCAGTTTATTGTTATCTATTCAATGATTTTTAAGTTTACAAAGACCGAAAAAAAGTTAGATATGAACAATGTTATGCTGGAGGAACAATTTAAATCAATTTTTGATACTTCTTTTGATGCCTTGTTTATAGTGGAATACAAAGAGAGACGAATTATCAAAGCGAATAGCAGGGCTGTTGAATTATTTGAAATGGAAAACGAATATGATTTTTATCTTCAAAATGGCTTAGATTTGAGAAAAGAACCAATAGGAAAAAAAGAACATCTTTCAATAAAAGGAGATATAGCTGTAAAAGGATTTCATGAAAATGAAGTGCTTTATAAAACCAAAAAAGGAAACGAATTTTGGGGCGCTTTGGCTATTCGATTGGTTTTTATGAATGGAATGCCTTACCAGTCTGTTCGGATTACTGATATAACCGATCAAAAGAAAATCGAAAAACAAATACAAACGTCTCTTAATGAAAAAGAAATTTTATTGGCAGAAATTCATCATCGAGTTAAAAATAATTTAGCAGTAATTAGTGGATTGTTGGGCTTGCAAGCAAATTATGTAGAAGATGAAAAAGCAAAAGTGTTGTTTGAAGAAAGTAGGAATCGGATCCATTCGATGGCGCTCATTCACGATAAATTGTATCAGAATGAAACATTGGCTACAATTAATTTCTCGGAATACATACACGATTTGGTAGAACACATAAAGAAGTCGTATATCCCAGATACATGGAGTGTAAAGTTTAACATCACTTGTAATGAAATATTTTTGGATATAAGAAATGCTGTTCCTTGCGGATTAATTTTGAACGAATTAATTTCCAATTCCTGCAAACATGCTTTTAAAGACATTCAGAATCCTGAAATTAAAATTGTTTGCAGTAAAATGGGTGAAAAGTTTACGATGATGGTGAGCGACAACGGCATTGGATTCGATATTGAAAATGGTTTCAAAAGAGCTAATTCATTAGGCTTAACACTTATCCAGGCATTGTCGGAACAACTTGGTGGAAAAGTAAACACCACTTTTGTAAATGGAACTCAATTCTATATCTCATTTGAAGTATAAATGGCAAACATAATAATTGTAGAAGATGAAGCCATTGTGGCCATGGAAAGTAAAATGAATTTACATTTTGCCGGTCACCATATTGTTGCAATTGTTTCCTCTGCTGAAGCAGCTTTAAAAGCATTTGATTTAGAAAAACCAGATTTGTTTTTAATGGATATTAAATTGAGAGGAGAAATGGATGGAATTGAGGCAATGATTATTATCCGCCAACAATCCAATGTTCCAGTTGTTTTCTTAACTGGAAATTCTGATGCTAGAACAAGAGCAAGAGTGGGAGATATCACCAATGCCAGCTTTCTTCAGAAACCCATATTAACAGCTGAAATAGTTGATGAAATAAACAAAGTACTTTCTAAGAATTAATGCCAAGAATTTATTTGTGGAACCAAACTTCGACCGAATAGAGAAATTACGAAAGCTGCTTAAAATTGAGCGTGACGAAGATTTTGCTCAATACAAACAACACTTTTCTCGTAACAATATCAATCACCGAAAAGAAAACGGTGTTACCTGGTATCCCATCGTTATTACAAATACAGAAATTGGTTTGGGTGAATACATTTTCATTGATGTTGAACGCACCACCAATCACAACGAACCACATCAGTTTTCGGGTGGAAAAGTAGCTTCTCTTTTTTCAAATAACACAACAGAGTCGGGAACACTAAATGGAACTATAAAAGTATTAGGTCCCAACAAAGTTAGGCTATCATTAAATGTGGATGAGCTTCCCGATTGGTGCGATGATGGAAAACTCGGAATGAATTTGCTATTTGATGAAAGCAGTTACAGGGAAATGGACATTGCTTTGGAAAAAGTAATAAATGCATCAAATAATCGCCTTGCACATTTGCGAGATGTGATGTATAAACTAAAGGAGCCACAAATGCAAAAACTGGATCCTTTTCTTTATATCCCAAATCTCAATAAATCTCAAAATCAAGCTGTTTTAACAATTCTTGCAGCGAGAGATATTGCAATTATTCACGGCCCTCCAGGAACAGGAAAAACAACCACTTTGGTTCAAGCAATCCGACAAACATTGTTTTCGGAAAAGCAAGTGTTGGTTTGTAGCTCTAGTAATACAGCAGTTGATTTGTTAACAGAAAAATTGCATCGTGAAGGCATCACTGTTTTACGTTTAGGAAATCCTGCGCGTATTTCAGAGGAAGTGTTGATGAATACTTTGGATGCAAAAGTAGCTGCTCACGAATCTTACAAGGATTTAAAAAGCTATAGAAAAACAGCGGAAGAATATTTCCGCATGGCAGGAAAATACAAACGTACTTTTGGAAAAGAAGAACGGGAGCAGCGACAATTATTTTATCAAGAAGCAAGAAAAATATTGCACGATGCACGCGTGTTAGAAGATTATATCATTAGCGAACAATTTGATAAAGCACAAGTAATTGCATGTACTCCTGTGGTTTCATCGGGAAGAATGATGCGTGACAAACAATTCTCAACTGTCTTTATTGATGAAGCAGCCCAAGCTCTTGAGCCAATGTGCTGGATTCCAATTTCTAGAAGTAATCGAGTTGTTTTTGCAGGAGATCATTTTCAATTACCGCCAACAGTAAAATCAAAAGCAGCAGAAGCGCAAGGATTAAAAGAAACATTGTTTGAACGTGCTATGAAAATACAAAATGTGTCGGTAATGTTGAACACACAATACCGCATGCACGAACACATCATGAATTTTTCTAATAAAAAATTCTATGAAGAAAATTTAAAAGCCGACATCTCTGTAAAAGAAACATTGTTAGATACGCAAGATTTATTATTGAACACCGCCCTCGATTTTATTGATACTGCAGGTTGTGGATACACTGAAATTATTAATCCCGAAAGTTTAAGTATTGCCAATCCGGAAGAAGCCCAATTGTTAATCAAACATTTGAAAATGGTTCTGGCACAAATTGCTTTATCGAAAGATGCAGGCAAACGAATTACGATTGGAATCATTTCTCCTTATAAAGAACAAGTGCAGTATTTAACAAACCAGATTAATGCGGATGAGGAATTAGAGCCATACAAATCAAAAATCGCGATAAAAACAGTGGATGGATTTCAAGGTCAGGAGCGTGACATTATTTATATTAGTATGGTTAGAAGTAACGACCAAAGAGAGATTGGTTTTTTGAGCGATATCCGAAGAATGAACGTTGCGCTCACTAGAGCAAAGAAAAAACTGGTGGTGATTGGCGATAGCGCAACCATCGGAAATCACTCTTTTTATAAGGACTTTTTGGATTATGCTGAATCGATTGGAGCCTACAAATCGGCTTGGGAGTTCATCTCATGAGGCTTTTTAGCCCATTTTTGCTCTATTCTCTTATTTCCCGATTTATCTCCCAAATATCCAATTCTATTTTTAAATTTGTAGCTCATTTACCAACTATGAATCGATTTATTTTAAGTTTGTTTTTGTGTTTGTTTTTTGCACTTCAGTTGAATGCACAAACTCCATCTGCAACAAATCAAACAATGACCTTGGAACAATGTATCGACTATGCATTGAAAAATAATATTCAGATTAAACAATCGGAGTTGAATACGGAATTGTCGCACATTACTTTAACGCAAAGCAAAGCCAATCTTTTACCATCCTTAAACGCAAATGCATCTCACTCTTATAACATAGGTAGAACCATTGATAGATTTACGAATCAGTTTGCGGATGCACAAGTGCTTTCTCAAAATTTTGGTATTAGTACAGATGTAAACTTGTTTAGCGGATTTCAAAACATCAATACCATTCAGCAAAATAAATTCGCATTCATGGCTGGAAAGTATGACATCGAAAAAATGAAAAACGATGTTTCTTTAAATATCGCTACAGCCTATTTGCAGATTTTGTACAGCATGGAAGCTGTTGACAATGCAAAGAATCAAATGGGAATTGCTGCAGCACAAGTGGAGCGCACAAAAATATTAGTGGATGCAGGTTCTATTGCAAGAGGAACATTGCTGGACATACAAGCACAATTAGCATCTGAAGAATTGAATTTAACCAATGCTCAAAATCAACTGGACATTTCTTATTTGAATTTGGCTCAGCTTTTAAATATGCCTTCAGCAGATGGTTTATCAATTGTAAAACCTGAATTAACGATTGTTGGAGATGTATTATTGACAACAACTCCCACTCAAATTTATAATTCGGCAGTAAGCAATTTGCCTGAAATTAAGAGTGCCGAATACAATGTAAAGAGTGCAGAAAAATCTGTTGATGCTGCTTGGGGTGGATTGAGTCCGCGCCTTTCATTTAGCGCTTCGTATGGAACAGGTTATTCCGGATTGAGTCAGCGTTTTTCATCTTTACCAACCTTTCAAGGATATAGCCCGAACGGTGATGTTACTTCTTCCGGTGACACCGTTTTTTCACCATTTTTCTCATCGGGGACATTTGAAAAAACTCCTCCTGCAGATCAATACAAAGACAACGTAAACAA
This sequence comes from uncultured Chitinophaga sp., assembly GCA_964456225.1. Taxonomy (GTDB): domain Bacteria; phylum Bacteroidota; class Bacteroidia; order 2-12-FULL-35-15; family 2-12-FULL-35-15; genus 2-12-FULL-35-15. Next base: position 11,794 of record CAYWAV010000048.1, read on the forward strand.
ATCGTTTGGATTCTTTTTAACGGTTCCGATTTTTAATCGTTGGCAAACAAAAACATCCATCGACAGAGCAAGAATTCAAAAGCTGAATGCCGACTTAACGGTAGAGTCGACTAAATTACAAATTCAAAAAAATGTACAACAAGCTTATGCTGATGCGAGTGCAGGCTTGAAGAAATACAATGCATCTTTAAAAGCGATTGAGGCGATGCAAGAATCATTTAAATATACGGAGCAGAGATTCAATGTCGGAATGTTGAACACAAACGATTATAACGATTCAAAAAATAAATTAATAAAAGCACAAAGTGATTTGTTGCAAGCAAAATACGAATACGTTTTCAAAACAAAAGTGCTTGATTTCTATCAAGGCAAACCTTTGAAATTCTAATAAATCAATCGAATCTTTCTCCCTCTCCTTTGGAGAGAGCTGGGGTGAGGTAATAAGAAGCATATGAAAAAAATAATTTGGATCACCGTTGCCGGACTTGTTTTCTTAATATCAATTATGATGTTAAAAAATTGCTCTGGAGACAAATCGGTTAAGATAGCAGTAGAAAAAGCTATAAAGCGTAACATCATGGAATCAGTTTCTGCAAACGGAAAAATTCAGCCGGAAGTAGAAGTAAAAATTAGTTCAGATGTTTCAGGAGAAATTGTGGAACTTTATGTAAAGGAAGGCGATCAAGTAAAAAAAGGAGATTTGCTTTGCCGCATCAATCCTTTGATTTACGAATCCAACTCCAGCCGAATGGTAGCAACTTTAAACGGAGCAAAAGCAAATTTATCGAATTCAAAAGCGAGATTAGAACAAATAAAAGCAGCCTTTATAAATTCGGAAGCATCTTTTAACAGAAACAAAAAATTATTCGATCAAGGTGCCATTTCTCAATCGGACTTTGATGCAGCTAAAGCAGCTTACGAAGGAGCAAAAGCAGATGTGAAAGGTGCGGGAGACAATGTGGATGCTTCTGAATACAATGTAAAAAGCACAGAGGCTTCCTTGAAAGAAGCAAATGATAATTTAGCGAAAACAAATATTTATTCTCCGGTAAACGGAACAGTTTCTAAATTAAATAAAGAAAAAGGAGAACGTGTTGTTGGAACAGCACAAATGGAAGGAACAGAAATTATGCGTTTGGCTAACTTGAACGA
>CAYWAV010000048.1:13045-27294 GCA_964456225.1 uncultured Chitinophaga sp.
TATTCTCATTCCGAAAATCTCACTTTATTTATAGAAGATGTTTGCAAACAAGCAAATATTAGTCTTTCCCAAGTTGATGCGATTGCAGTGAGTAAAGGTCCGGGTTCCTACACCGGATTGCGCATAGGTGTTAGCACTGCAAAAGGATTGTGTTATTCTTTGGATAAACCTCTAATTGCAATTAATACATTGCAACACATCACGATGTCCATTTTGCCGAAACTCCCAACTCCCAACTCCCAACTCCCGACTTATTTGTGCCCAATGTTAGACGCAAGACGAATGGAAGTGTATTGCGCAATTTACAATTCAGAAGGAAATGTAATTAAAGAAACCGCAGCAGAAATAATTGATGAACATTCATTTGCAGATATCCTAAAAGAGAATACAGTTGTTTTTTTCGGAGACGGATCAGCTAAATGCAAAGAAACATTTTCTAAAAATCCCAATGCAATTTTTATTGATGATGTTGTTCCTTCTGCAAAAGAGATGATTGCATTATCCGAAAAAGCATACAACGAAATGCGGTTTGAAGACATTGCTTATTTTGAACCTTTTTATTTAAAGGACTTTGTTGCTGGGAAGAAGAAAGGAGAGTAAGTTTTAAATATATCTCCGCGGTTCTCTGCGAAAATCTCCGCGACCTCTGCGGTTAACTTAATAGAAACTATAACCAAACTTCACAATTCCAATTGAATTGTTTTTGTGGTCACGATTAATTTTTGATTTTAACAAGTTATTTGTTTCATCATATAAATAACTCATTTCAGATAGCAAGACTTCGTTTTTAAATTTCTTTTCTTCCAGCACAACCGCATTTCCATCGTATTTGTATGCAGTGTATTCTTTTATATCTCCGCTCTCGTTGCTGGTATAGGTTCTTTCAAGCAGGTTTCCGTTTGAATCATATTGGTAAACATTCTCTTGTCGCATCCAACTTACAATAAACTCATAATTTTCAGAAAGCACATTTCCTTTGTTATCATAATTAATAATCGCTTTTTTATATTCACGTCCTTCATCATTCAAACATTTTTTCTTTACTTGTGTAGGCGTCATTTGAATGTATTCGAATGTTTCGCTAGATAATATGTTTTGAACTCCTAACTTAAATTCATTTTTGTTTTCACTTACATTCGTTTCTCTAAAATGCATTTCTTTTATAATTAATCCTTTTTCATTGTATTCATAATAATAGGAATTATAATACGCACCCATTTTTACTCTTTTGGTGATAATTCTATTTTGAGGATTATAATATATGTCAGCAAAAATGGTGTCGTTATAATATTTAGTAATCTTTTTAGTTGTAGCAGCTTGAATAATTTTGCCTTTCCTTCTTATTTCAGGAACATCAACCACTTCGTTTTCAGCAAAATTTAAAATAGTATAATAGTAACGTATGATTCTTCCTAAACTATCAAATTCATAACCTTGGCCCGCGCCTTTATCAATTATTATTTCACCATCGGGCTTATCGACTATCACCACATTGATTGATTTAATTTTATTTTTCTTTATTATTTTTGAGTTAAAGGAAATGGGACCAATGCCTATTTCAACAGGATTGTGACTAATCAACTGCGCAAAACAACCAAAATGAAAACTAAAAAGAAGTAGAGTAGTTAAAAATTTCATTCCGTCAGTAATTAGTGCTTTTTTCAAACAGTAATATATTCGTATTTGTAAATAATTATTTAGTCTCATTTCCCTCTCCCCGAATGATTTCTTCCTTTTCCCTTCTCCTTTGGAGAAGCTGCCCAAAGGGCGGATGAGGTCAGAGGTTTTGGCTGAGATGTTTTAGAGCATCTTCTATTTCTTTTACCGGAGCTAAACAGGTCTTATTCTTACAAACATAGATGAGCGTTTCATCTTTTTTGTACCTGTTTACCAATAGAGGCAAAGAGCTTTCAGAAGCACTTCCTGCAAATATCTTATTTGGATGGTAATGTTTATTGAGGTTTTTCCTTTTTTCATCAACAGATTTACCAACAATTGCCAGTTCGTGAAAAGGAGTGCTGAAATTAAGCAGTAGCATAGCCCAATTGCTGTATCCTGCTCCGTAATTCTCTATCTCCTCCAGCACATTGTTTAGCATTTTTCGACTCATTTCAATGTATTCTTCCTTTTCAAAATGATGTCCCAGCACAAATAAGGATTTGGCAATACTGGAGTTGGATGCCGGAATAACATTGTCGGACAATTCCATTTTTCGAGTAATCAATGCTTTGTCGGTATCGGATGTAAAATAAAACATTCCTGATTTTTCATCTTGGAAATGCTCTATTGCATAGTTCATTAACTCATTGGCTTTGTGCAGATGATTTTCATCTAAAGAAATTTCGTAACATGCAAGCAGTGCTTCAATCATAAAAGCGTAATCTTCTAAAAATCCATTTATTGAACTATTGGCTAAGTGAGTTAATTTTCCATTTGTATCGCAACAGCTTTTCAATAAAAAATTCAGATTGGTTAAAGCAATGTCTTTGAAATATTTTTCGTCAAAAACGGTATAAGAATCTGCATACGCTTTTATCATTAAGGCATTCCAGGAAGTGATGATTTTATTGTCTAATCCTGGTTTGATACGTTTTTCTCTAATTGTAAGTAATTGTTTTTTACAATCTTTGATTACTTTTTGTAATTCATCAGTGCTTACCTTATTTCTTTTAGCAACAACTTCATCATCATCATGTCGGAGTAAAATATAATTTTCATGTTCCCAAAAACCACGTTGATTCACATTGTAATAATCTGCAAACAACTCGAAACTCTCTTTTAATAAGTCTTGTAATTCCGTTTTTGTCCATACATAATATTTGCCTTCTTCTCCCTCCGAATCCGCGTCCAGAGCAGAATAAAAGCCACCTTGAGGAGAAGTTAATTCTCTTTCGATAAAAGCCAATGTTTCGTAAACGGTTTGTTTGTACAAAGAATTTTTTGTTTTCTGATAGGCTTCACAATACAAAGTCACCAATTGTGAATTATCATAAAGCATTTTTTCGAAATGTGGAACTTTCCATAAATGGTCGACAGAATAGCGTGCAAACCCTCCTCCGATTTGATCATAAATTCCACCGTAAGCCATCTTTTTTAAAGTGAGCTCAACATGTTGCAGCAATTCATTATTGTTGGTATAATGAGCGTAACGCAATAAAAATTGATAGTTGTTTGGGAGAGGGAACTTAGGTGCTTTGTTCGGACCGCCATCTGTGTTGTCGAAGCGAGGCATCCAGTTGTTTACACTTTTTTGTAATGTTTCAAAAGTAAATTCGTTTTCAGTCGGATTTATTTTTACCAGCTCAGCAAGTTTAACTCCTTCCGTTAGTTGTTTTGCATAATCAAGTACCTTTTCTGGGTCATGCTGATAGGTATCTGCCAAATTCAATAAGATGTTCATCCAATTTTGTTTCGGGAAATACGTGCCTCCATAAATGGGTCTTCCGTCTGGCAAAGCAAAGCAGTTGAGTGGCCAACCTCCTTGTCCGGTCATCAACTGCACAGCCATCATATACACTTGGTCAATATCCGGGCGCTCTTCCCTGTCCACTTTTATGCAAATGAAATAGTCATTCATCAGTTTTGCTACATTTTCATCCTCAAAACTTTCATGTTCCATCACATGGCACCAGTGGCATGCAGAATACCCAACGCTGATTAAAATCAATTTATTTTCTGATTTCGCTTTCTCCAATGCTTCCTCATTCCAGGCATACCAGTTCACCGGATTGTGCGCGTGTTGCAGCAAATACGGACTGGTTTCATGAATTAATGCATTGGTGTGTTTTGAGGTTATGTCTTTCATTCTATAAAAATACGAAGTATAATTTTTATTTATCAACTATTATTTTTAATTTCATTTGTGCCTAATAATCTTTTAAAACAGAAAAACTCTTATTTCAGAAATCTTTCTCCTGATGCACAGGAAGTTTTTGTCGACCGTTTATTTAAATTTATGGCAGACAAAAAATTTATTGGAAGAGAAGGATTAGTGATTACCGATGAAATAAAAGTGCTTATTTCAGCTGCTGCTATTCAGTTAACCTTCGGACTGAAAGATTATATGATTTCACATTTATATGCAATAAATGTTTTTCCTCGCATATTCTTTTCGAAATACTTAAATGCAAACCTCAAAGGACTGAATACACAAAGTGGTGTTTTGTCCTTGTCCTGGAACGATTTTAAAGAAGGGTTTGCTGTGGAGGACGATAAAATAAATTTAGGATTGCACGAATTAGCCCATGCGTTGTACATTGATTTGGATGAAGAAGGTAACTACGATGAACATTTTTCAGCTTATTTTGAAAAGTGGGAAGATGTTGCGATGAAAGATTATTTAGAATTGAAAGAAAAGAAAACAACATTTTTGCGTGGATATGGCGGAACAAATATGCATGAATTTTTTGCGGTTTGTGTCGAACATTTTTTTGAAGCACCAAAAGAATTTAAAAAGCAACTACCTCATCTATATAATTATTTGATGTTAATGCTAAATCAGGATCCCGATAATGTGAAAGAGGATTATTCAGTTCGTGTATATGCAGAAAAGGCAATTGTTATACTGGAGGAGCAAGCGTCAGGGCAGGAAAAGCTGAATCAACAAATCATACTGAATTCAAATATTGAAGAACGCTATACTTTATTTCAAACTACTATTCAGCGGAATGGAATTTACATTGCAATGGCTTCTACTTTCTTTGGATTGTTTGCCGGTATCCCATTACTTATTTGGTTTTGGTCAACTACTGTAATCAGCATAGGTGCAATATTTATTATGCTTTTTATTTGTGGTGCATTGGGATTGATACAATGGAAGTATGTAAGAGATTATTTGGATATGGAATACCATCAATTTGCAATGTATTCTTTTTCAGGATTCGGAATGTGTTTGATTAATTTCCTTTTTTGTCTAAATACATTTATTCCTGTAAAGCAGTCGGTGATTAGCTACGAAATTGTTGGATTTCAAAGTGGAAGTTATGGCTTAGAAATTGTTTTGTCAGGAGAAAAGAATAGTCTTCCGTTGGAACGAAACGTGATGAACTATGTATATGAGAATTTCAAAAAATTTGAGGATGCAAAAAAGGTGATAGTAACTAGAAACACCGGCTTGTTGGGGCTAGATAGGGTAGAGAAATGTGAGTTGATTTATTAGTTATTCATTCCCAGCGGAACATTCTCACTCATTTCAACAGGATAACTTTTTTTGACTAAAAATTTCCCAACCCTAAGATTTCCTTTTAACCCTACTTTGATATTTTTACTATTTGCGAGCGACATCAGTTTTGGAAGATCAGAGAAACTTATAGATGAAAAATCAGACTTGATAGTGAAGGTATAAGTCTGCTCCGAATTTGCTTTGATTCTTATATTCTTAGCTAGATGTGCTTTCCCTCCTGTTATTCCATTCAGAGTAACATCAAAATCGGATTTGTAAATTGTGAATGCTGTTTTGTTAGGGTTTTTTATTTTCACAACCATTTCTGCTTCTGCTCCTTGCTGCGAAACTTTAATAAGTTTCATGCTTTCGATTCCGCTGAAAGTCACTTCCTGGAATTCACCGCAGGAAGTAAGCATTGTTCCCAAAAGAATACTAAGAATAGAAATATATATTTTCATAAATGAGATAATTTTTTAAAACGTCATTTCGAGGAACGAAGCAATCTCTCAAAATTAGAAGACCAATTATTATTGGACAAGATTGCTTTGTTCCTCGAAATGACGTTCTTACTATTAAACGAATTAAAACATAGATTAGTATCTATTTACTTAAATCAGCAAAGTTTTTATAGAAATATGGAATGGTTTCAATTCCTTTTAAATAATTGAAAACACCGTAATGTTCGTTGGGCGAATGGATAGCATCCGAGTCCAAACCAAATCCCATCAAAACAGAATCCAACCCTAATTCAGATTTAAACATTGCTACAATTGGAATACTTCCTCCACTACGAACAGGAACAGGTTTTTTTCCGAATGTTGTTTCCATTGCCATGCTCGCTGCTTTGTAGGCAATTGATGTGCTTGGTGTAACAACAGGTTCTCCTCCGTGATGTGGCGTTACTTTTACTTTTACAGATTTTGGTGCTATGCTTTTAAAATAATCTGAGAAAATTTTCATTATTTTTTCGCTATCTTGGTGAGGAACCAAACGCATCGAAATTTTTGCAAATGCTTTTGACGCAATTACTGTTTTTGCTCCTTCGCCTTGATATCCGCCCCAAATACCATTTACATCCAATGTAGGACGAATGGAATTTCTTTCGTTGGTGGTATAACCTTCTTCTCCATGAATATCAGATAGGTCTAAAGCTTTTTTATATTCATCTAAACTGAATGGTGCTTTTGCCATTTCTGCTCTTTCTTCAGCAGTTAATATTTCAACATCATCATAAAATCCTGGAATAGTAATGTGATTTTTATCGTCCTTCATTTTTGCAATCATCTCACATAAAATGTTGATTGGATTTGCAACTGCACCACCATACAATCCTGAATGCAAATCTCTGTTTGGTCCAGTTACTTCTACTTCCACATAGCTCAAGCCACGCAATCCTACTGTGATAGACGGAATATCATTTGCAATAATTCCTGTATCAGAAATCACAATCACATCTGCTTTTAATTTTTCTTTATTTTCTTTTACAAATGTTCCTAAGTTATTGGAACCAACTTCTTCTTCTCCTTCAATCATAAATTTTACATTGCAAGGAAGTGAATTTGTTTGCATCATTAATTCAAATGCTTTCACATGCATATACATTTGTCCTTTGTCGTCACAAGCACCACGCGCATAAATTTTTCCGTCTTTAATTACAGGTTCAAATGGTCCTGAAGTCCATAATTCAATTGGATCTGCCGGTTGCACATCGTAATGACCATATACTAAAACGGTTGGTAATTTCGCATCAATAATTTTTTCTCCGTATACAATTGGGTAACCAGCTGTTTCACAGATTTCTACTTTTTCTGCTCCTGCTGCAATTAATTTTTCTTTAATAACCGCTGCGGTTTTAATTACATCGTTTTTGTATTTTGGATCTGCACTAACAGATGGAATACGTAATAATTCAAAAAGTTCGCTCAAAAAACGGTCTTTGTTTTTTTCGATGTAAGAATTGATTTCTGGATTTTGCATAATGATGTAATTTTATAATTAATAATTTTCTTTTTAAAGTTTAATTCTCAACTCCTTTGTTCTCGACCCCGCTCGAACTGACAGGCATCTCTCTATTACCCAACTCCCAACTCCCAACTCCCAACCGAAAGAGTCACAAATTTGCAATTATTATCGATACCAGCATTTTTTATTAGAAAATTCAGCACTTTTTCTTTGGTGTGAAAGCTAAGTCAGAAACAAAGTCTTTTTTAGTATAATCACTACAAACATTGAATTACAGCTAAAAATGATGCGATAAAAGCTGGTAATTTCTCAGAATTTGGTCCTTCAAAGTGTAATAATTGGAAAAAGGACATTTTTTTTAGGCTATAAAATGTACGTAATTGTGCTAGAAATTTAACTTTTACTGCAACTATTTGCTTGAAATACGCATCTGATAATATGTTGAAGGGAAAATAAAGGTAAATAAAACCTTGTTTGGACTTCGATGAACTCTTAAAAAGAGTTGTTTAACTGAGATTTTTTGCCGACTTTTTGATATATTTGCTTGATATTTAGATTACAATAAAAACAATATGAATTTGTCTCTTTTTACAAAAAACACTCTCTTTGCATTCCTTAGTGCCCTGTTTTGTCATGGCTTTGTGAATGCACAGTTAACAGTAAATACTGGAGTTACCCCAACTTTTATGGTACAAAACGTACTGATGGCTGGCGGTGGTTTAACAGCAACAGGTATCACTTATACGGGTAGTGCTAATTCTAGAGGTACATTCAACGGTTCGGCTTCTAATATCGGGTTTAACTCAGGCATCCTTTTAACCAGCGGAAACCTTAGCAATGCTATTGGTCCTAATAACATGTCGGGAGCATCCCTAGGAAATTTACTTCCGGGTGATCCAGATTTGAACATGATCATGACGCCAACCTTGAGTTATGATGCTACTATTTTAGAATTCGACTTTGTTGCTACTTCCGATAGTATAAAATTCAATTACGTTTTTGGTTCCGAAGAATATATGGAGTTTGTAAGCACCACTCCTGGTGGAATAAATGATGGATTTGGTTTCTTTATCAGCGGTCCCGGAATTTCTGGCCCCTTCAGTGGCGGTGCGCAAAATATTGCAATCATTCCCGGAACAGCTTTGCCTGTTACCATGTTTAATCTGAATTTAAATACCAACTCAGCATATTATTTTGATAATGGTGATGGCTTTGGAACTGGAACTGCTCCTGATGGATTAACAATTCAATACGATGGATTCACTGTTCCTTTGCAAGCTGTGGCTGCTGTTCAATGCGGACAAACATACCACGTGAAGTTGGCGATTGCTGATGGAGGAGATGATATTTTAGACTCAGGTGTGTTTATTGAAGAAGGAAGTTTTGTAGGTACTGGAAATGTTTTCATGTCTTCCTCTACCAGTTTCGGAGGTGCAGTTGCAGGTAACGATACTACCATTTACGAAGGCTGCGGATTTGCTTCAGTGTTGTTCGATAGAGGAATAAACAATTTGGCTGTGGCCGATACATTTTATTTTTCAATTTCAGGAACAGCAACAAATGGTGTTGATTATTCATTGATAAGCGATAGTGTCTATTTTGCTGCTGGACAAGATTCTGCATACGTAACAATTAATTCAATTGCTGATGTATTGATTGAAGGTACAGAAACGGTAATATTAACAGTATATGCAAGCACTCCGTGTGGAAATGATACTGCTACAATCACGCTCTTAATTATTGATTCACCACCACTGGCAATCAATCTAAATAACGATACAATTTTGTCTTGCCCGTTTTCAAATTTACCTTTAACAGCAGTTGCAACAGGAGGTGTAGCCATTGGAAATTATAGTTATAGCTGGACAAACACCACCAGCACAACAAATAGTGCTATCGTAAATCCGCTGGTGACTACAACATACATTGTTACGGTTACAGATAGTTGTGGAAATACCGCGACTGACAATATAACGGTTATCATAAATCCTTATACACCTTTGCAACTTACATTGAGTAACGATACAACAATATGCGGAGGAAACAGTGTGTTGCTGGATGCAAATCCTTCCCTCGGTTTACCTGATTATGTTTTCAGCTGGTCGCCAAGCATCACCATTATCGATTCGGTAACTGTTGCTCCTTCAACAAGTACAACTTATACCGTTGTTGTTACAGATGAATGTGGCTTAACAATTTCTGACACTGTTGCTATCACCGTGTATCCAATCAATGCTGATTTTGGATTTAGTTTTATCACCAATCAAAGTGCACAATTTAATAATGCTTCCTCTGGTGCTGTTTCTTATTTCTGGAATTTTGGTGATGGTTCACCTGATTCTACTTCTATAGAAACCAATCCTATTCATAATTATTTGAATGATGGAACTTATGTTGTAATGCTCATCAGCACAAATGTGGAAGGTTGCTCCGATACTATTTATCAGACAATAGTTGTGCTTCCTGATTTTTATTTTTATTTCCCTAATGCATTCACTCCAAACTTAAATGGAAGAAATGATTTCTTTATGGGATATGGAGTTGGAATAAAAAAATACAACATGAAAATTTTTGATCGATGGGGAGAAAAACTTTTTGAAACAGATGATTTATATACCGGCTGGGATGGAACATTCAAAGGTAAAATGTGTCCTTCTGCTGTATATGCTGTGATATTTGATTTAGAAGGGTATCACCATGAGGTAAAAAGATATATAGGAAGCGTTACTTTAGTTAAATAAATAATTCTACCAGAATAGCAGGGGAGACAAAAAACTACAACAATGAAATCATTCATTCAAAAAATTGCACTGAGCGCAATTGCTCTTTTTGCAATCAACTCAACACAAGCTCAGTTAACTGTTAATGGAGGTTTTACTCCAACACAATTGGTGGATACTTTATTAGGGACAGGTGTTACAGCAAGTGGAGTAACTTATACAGGAAACATAAACTGCAGAGGAACGTTTGGTGGTTTATCAAACATCGGTTTTTCTTCCGGTGTACTTTTAACTTGTGGGAATCTTACAAATGCAATCGGACCAAATAACATGTCGGGCGCTTCGGTAGGAAACGGACTTCCGGGAGATCCGGATTTGAATATCATCATGGCTCCGACTTTAAGTTTTGATGCAACAATTTTAGAATTCGATTTTATTCCAACTTCTGATACCGTAAAATTTAATTATGTTTTTGCTTCTGAAGAATACATGGAATATGTAAGTACCGTTCCAGGAGGAATTAATGATGGATTTGGATTTTTTATTAGCGGTCCCGGTATCGCAGGTCCATTCAGCGGTGGAGCAGAAAACATTGCACTTGTTCCCGGAACAAGTTTGCCTGTTACCATGTTTAATTTGAATTTGTATACCAATGCAGCCTATTATTTTGACAACGGCAACGGTATGGGAACAGGAACCGCGCCTGACGGAGCAACCATTCAGTACGATGGATTTACAGTTCCACTTCAGGCTATTGCCGCAGTGCAGTGTGGAGCAACATACCACATTAAACTTGCTATCGCTGATGGTGGTGATGATATTTTAGATTCTGGTGTGTTTATAGAAGAAGGAAGTTTTTCCAGTCAAGGTGTTACAATTATTCCCGAAATTAGTTATGGTGGACCAAATGATTCAACATTATATGAAGGTTGCGGATTGGCATGTATTTATTTTGTGAGAACATCTAACCTTGCAAATGCTGACACAGTGAATTTAACAATTGGTGGCTCTGCAGTAAACGGTGTTGATTACAATACAGGAGTTGTTGGAATTCCATTACCAAACCAATTAATTTTTCCTGCAGGACAAGATTCTATTTCTTATTGCATCAATGCAGTTTCTGATGGTGTGTTAGAAGGTTTAGATACCATTCAACTTTCAATTATTTTAACGGGAGCTTGCGGTGGAACAACTACCTATGCAACTGTTTATTTAAATGAATATACTCCTTTAACAATAAGTATGAGCGATACTACTTTCTGTAATTTTGGAGGAACATTTACTATGACTCCGATTGTTAGTGGTGGAGTAGAACCCTATGTTTATTCCTGGAGTGGAGGTTTGCCTGCAACACCAAGCAACACTGTCACCGTTGCAACAACTACAACCTATACAGTTACATTAAACGATGCTTGTAACGGAACAATAGATCCAACACCTGCTGTAACTGATTCAGCAACAATTACAGTCGCAACATTTGCTCCCATGGTAGTAGATGCTGGACCGGATATGCTTGTTTGTCCAGGCGATTTTTTAATGCTTAATGCTACAATTACAGGAGGTGGTTCTCCATATACTTATAGCTGGACAACTATTGCAGGAACCGATTCTTTAAGTTCAGTCAATACTGCTAATACAAGTGTTGTTGCCAATGGAAATAATGCTTATCAAGTTACGATAACAGATATTTGCGGTAACGTAATGAATGATCAGATTTTAATTACAGTTGAATCATCTTGTGTTTTAAATATTCCAAATGTGATTACACCTGATGGAACAGGTCCTCCTTTAAATGAATTTTTCTTTGTAGAAAATTTAGAAAAATATCCAGGCAGCTCATTGGCAATTTATAATCGTTGGGGTAATAAAATATTCGAAAGTTCGGATTACCAGAATAATTGGAATGGTTCAAAATCGGCTGATGGGGTTTATTATTATGTGTTAACCGTTCCGGTTACAGGAACAGTTTTGGCAAATGCAAATGAAAGTCCATCGTTTAAATCGACTAAATCAGACGATAACAAAGTGTTTGCTGGATATTTTCATATTACAAGGATGAAGTAGATTTTCGCAACTATAATTTGTGGAACCGACAAATAAAAGGTTTTACGCTGATTACGCAGATAAACGCTGAAAAAGAAAAAATCGAGTGATTTATATAAATGCTGCATAAAAAAATTCGACCAAATGGTATAGATAAAAGCAGGAAAGAAAAACATCTGCGATAATCTGCGCGATCTGCGAGCGAAATGAGTTTTAAAAATGAAATTAAAACATATCCTGATACTCTGTTTCTTAATGATTTTATCATTAAAAAATTTCGCTACTCACATTGTGGGGGGCGAAATTTATTATGATAATCTTGGTGGGAATAATTATCGAATCACTTTAAAAGTTTACCGCGATTGTTTCAATGGAGTTCCTCAGCTTGATAATCCTGCCTGTGTTTTTATTTTTAACAGCGCAGGAACTTTTATCGATAGCATTGAAATGCAATTGCCGCCAACTATTATTTTACCTACTACCATTAATAATCCTTGTTTTACTCCGCCAACAAATATTTGTGTGGAAGAAGGAATTTATCAATCGGTAATAAATTTGCCTCCTATTCCCGGTGGATATAACCTTACCTACCAGCGTTGTTGCAGAAATGGAACTATTTTAAATTTAGTGTTCCCTGGTAATGTTGGTTCAACATACATGGCACACATTCCGGATAATACAATTGCTCCCGGAAACAGCAGTCCAAGATTTACAAATTTTCCTCCCATTTTTTTATGTGCAGGTGTTCCATTATTTTTTGATCACTCTGCCACCGACCCTGATGGCGATTCGTTATATTACGAATTGTGTGACCCGTATACCGGATTGGATCCTACTTGTCCTTCACTCGGACCACCAGGAGCAGCAGCAGGTTGTCCCGGAATTGGTTCTCCACCACCTTTTTCATTCGTGCCCTGGCAAGCGCCATACAATGCTGCTTATCCTTTGAGTTCATCACCGGCACTTGCAGTAAATTCTACAACAGGATTAATGACGGGTACTCCTAACATGATTGGACAATGGGTGGTAGGTGTTTGTGTAAGTGAGTATAGAAACGGTGTTTTGATTGATGTAAACAAAAGAGATTTTCAATTCAATGTTGTTACTTGTCCCGGTTTACCTGTTGCATCCATTCCTTTGCAAACAACTTATTGTTTCGGTTTTAATGTAAATTTTACGCAAGCAAGTGTAAATTCATTTACTTATCATTGGGATTTTGGTGATCCATCAACAACATTGGATACATCAAATATTGTAACCCCTTCTTGGATCTATGCCGATTCCGGAACCTATCAAGTAATGCTGATTATCAATCCAGGAACAATGTGTGCCGACACACAAACAAATACATTTTACATTTATCCTTTATTGAATCCTTCGTTTTCTCCGCCACCGGGTGAATGTATTTATGAAAACAGTTTTAATTTTACGGGTGGAGGTGCATACATGGGTAACGGAACATTTACTTGGAACTTTGGTGCTAATGCTATACCTCTAACTGGTAGTGGATTCAATCCAACAAATGTTATTTTTAATGCTGTAGGAACTTTTCCAGTCACTTTCACAGTAAGTGAAAACGGATGTACAGAAACATATACAGCCAATGTGGATGTGTATCCAAAACCAATTGCTAATTATACTTTGGCTTCTCCTATTGCTTGCAATCTGCAGCCGGTAGAATTTTTGAATTTATCTACAAGTCCACCACTAACCTATCAATGGACATTCGGTGATGGAGGAACTTCCACTTTGCAAAACCCGTTTCATACTTATCCTGCTATCGGAACATATCCTACAAGTATAATTGTGTCAACAGCATATGGTTGTAAAGACACGTTTGCTTTGCCCTCACCCGTTGCGGTATTGGCATCTCCAATAGCTGGAGTAAATGCAACACCAAGAGATACTTCTATTTTTTACCCCGATGTAACGGTGTTTGATTTAAGTTCAGGTGCGAGTGATTGTGATATTTATTGGGGCGATGGAACAAGCAATACAAATTGTGATGCAACACATGCATACACTGCACCGGGGACATACACAATTATGCAAGTGGTTACAAACGAAAATGGTTGCAAAGATACAGCATACATCGAAATTATTATTCGTCCCGAATTTTTATTCTGGATCCCGAATGCATTCACTCCAAATGGAAACGGATTGAATGATGTATTCAAGCCTAAATTATTAGGTGTACACAATTATTCTTTTTTAATTTTTGACAGATGGGGAGAAAAAATATTTGAAACAAATAATGAAGAGGCGGGATGGAATGGATATTTTAAAGGTAGATTATGTACCAACGATGTGTTTGTGTATAAAATAAACTTCCGTGATGATGTTCAGAATTTAGATCATCA
>CAYWAV010000049.1:0-12331 GCA_964456225.1 uncultured Chitinophaga sp.
CCGAGATCAATTCCAATTATTTTTGCCATAATTTTTTTTAATTAAAATTAATTTTGGTTTAAAATTATTGTACTTAATTTGCTCAAATAGGCTTATGATTCCAAAACAATATTTGCTGATTGCGCCTTGTCGAATATGATATTTTTTCATTAGTTTTAAAAAAACAGATTTTGCTGCTTTATCCTGTTTCACTTCCGCAATCACAATATTTTCAATAGTTTTGTTTCGTTCATTGTTTTTAAAATTTAAATTCAAATCTATTGTTACTCTTTCAGGTGAATTTTTGTTTACAAGCGTAATTCTTGAATAATTTACCCAAATTTTTGCTTCCAGATTAGCTGATTTTAAAGGCGTTTTGTTGATTAATAGTTCTTCTGCTTTTTCTTTTATTGAGCCGTCAATTTCTTTTTGTTTTACTCTGTCTTTTATTGTTCGTCCTTTATTTGTTTTGAATTTCACTTCGAAAAAGTTCAAGTTAGATTCAACATATTTTCTGAATCGAACCTTAAATCTGCTTGGTTTTCCGCGGTGATGTGCATGGTATAAGCCAAAATCTTTTGTGTCAAAATATAAGGATTCGTATCTGCTAATTTTATTGCCATTCACATCTAGTAATCTATAATCGTTTTTTAACTGATTTAAAAATTCAGGCAATTGATCAAACTTGAAAATAAACTTCGTGTCTGTTCTATCCATCAACTTCACGCTGTCCATCTCCTTTAGAGTGATGGGCTCAAATTCAGTTAATATTTGATTTAGTTCTTCCACCGTTTAGTATTCGTATGTATACTTTTTAATAGAAACGACATTGCCGTTTCCATCGGTCGTTTTTTTCTCTATTTTCATACCGTTTTTATCGTAAGCATAAATCGATTTTTTTATCATTTTCCCTTTATCATCCATTGTAATTTCATAAGCTCGGTCTCCTTTTGCATTGTATCCATGTTGCGTTTTTTCAATCTGTTTCCCATTTGAATCATAGGTCGTTTCAACAGTTTTGTCTTTGTTCACATTGTATTCTGTGGTAATTTTCTTTTTTAAATGCCCTTTTTCATCGTATACCAATTCTTCCGTTACATCCCCGTTCTTGTTGTAAGTATGTCCTTCTTTCTTTTTAATAGAACCATCTTTGCCATACTCAACCAATTCTATCACGTTTCCATCCTTATCAAATTTTTCATAGGAATCGGTTCTGGTCTTTTCTTTATCGTCAGAAAGGTCAGTCACTACAACCGTTGTAGACTTTATTTTCAGTTTTTTTACATCTTTACGGCCTTGTGAAAAAGCAGAAAATTGAAAAATGGTACAAATCACAAATGTATAAATTAGCTTCATTTTCATGGTTTCGTTTTTATCGGTCTATTTCTATCATTTCACACTCAACTTCTTGTTTCTTTTTTGTAATCTCTACTGTTTTTAAAACTGCTACGCGGTTTGCCGTTGTCACATTAGTTCCTTCTGAGTATGCATAAATGGTGTATTTTCCGGTGCGTAAGTATTTAAATTCATATACTCCATCACCATTGGCCTGTATTCTATCGCCATAAGTAGCATCATCGCCATAAATAATATATACATCTTCATAAGCTCCGGCATATTCTCCTCCAAGTGAAGCAAGAATTGCAACGCCAAATTGATTGTATCTTTTTACCCATATTTTTCCTGTGATGGTAGCTTTCCCGCCTTCTCCTTCTGATTTTTTACAAGAAGAAAAGGTTAGTAGTGATATTGTAAAAAGCGATAAAAATAAAATTTTGACTAGTTTCATATGAATGCGTTTTATTATTTATAAATAACAAGATCTTCGGTTTCTACTACTTCTTTTTTATCACTAATAGTAACTGAAACATCAACCGTTTTAATTCCTGAACCGTAAAAATAGGATGCTCTAGTAGTATCTTTCGATTCGACATATATTTTATAATCGCCTTTGCGAAGATACTTGAATTCAAATATTCCGTCTGGTCCTGATTTTACTTTGTTACCATAACTAACGTCATCTCCATAAATGATATAAACATCTTCATCTGCCCCAGCAAACTCCCCTTTCAAAGTATAGGATCCGCCTGGATATGGGCCGAGTGTATTGTAGTTTTCTACCCAAATTCTTCCTTTAATGGTTGCTCTTCCTCCTTCGCCAGCAGGTTTTTTGCAGGAAGCAATTATTACTGTTAGTGTAACAGCTGATAAGAATATGATTTTTTTCATAGATTGACTAGTTAAAATAATGTTATTACAATGTTAAAAATAATTTCTGTATTAATTCTGTAGCCAGTAGCATATAATTAACAAAATCACATTTGTCAATTAGCTTTTGCGCGAACCAGCTTAACCGTTTTTGTAAATTCGCTTGTTTTTAATTCGATAAAATACATTCCTGAGGCTAACGACAAGCCATTCGTGTCAAAATTAAAGGAATAGCTTCCTTCAGCATGAAAGATGTTTGGAGAAATAATAGTAGCTACTTCTTGGCCAATTACTGAATACAGTTTTATACTTACTTGCATACTTTTTGGCAATTGAAAATTGATAGTAATGTTGTCGCTGAAAGGGTTTGGGTAAACGTCTAAGCCGAGTTCAAGAATATCAAAATGTGCCCTAAAAATATCATTGCTGTCAATATTTAAGGTAATCCCAGCCGATGAATCATTTGCTATAAGATTGTTATTTGCTTCCCAATATTTAAATTCAAAACCGGGATTTGCTATTGCTGTAATAGTAACAGGAACTCCATCAAAGTAAACGCCTGTCCATGGAAGCGACTCAGGAGTAATGGTGCTGATTTTAATTTTACCGGCTCCTGGTGGCATTACATCCAATGTTACATCTACTTGTTTTGTTAACGCAAACTGACTTTGTATTTGATCGCGAGCAAATCCAATTCTATCCGTTGCAAAAGTCATAATGGTGTCGATTTCATATTCCCATTCAGTTACATTGGATGATGGGCCAATTAATCCACCCCAAAAACTTCCGCCCCAGCGAGTAAAGTGTCGCGGCATTTCTGGCAACATTTCATCGTGCAGCACATCTATGTTTTGTTGCATAGTGCTGGGTAAAAAAATGGTATTCATTAAATCTGCATAACGGTCTACAAAATAATTTTTAAATTCAGTATTGGCTAAAAGTCCCGATAACATTGTTGAGTGAGGATTTGCAGTAACAGGATTAATTGCTATATCTAAAAAGTCTGTACTAACTGCTCCGCCCCAAGCAGCCGCAAACCCGAGTGATAAGTCGGTGTCCCATAAAACATAACGCCATTTTCCAACTGGATTGTTTGGTCGCCAGAATTTAATATTGTTGGTATAACTTCCAAGCCAATCGACATTTAAAATATATGTTTCTGTAATGAAGTAGTCGCAAAAATTTTCTATGTCCAACATGTTTTTTGCGGAAGTGTAATTTGCGGGAATCGACATGTCGTTTGAACCAATCCAACTCGACATATTTAAAAAAGCAGTATTACTTCCTTCAATAATACTTCCATCAAATTGTAAAAAATCGATTTTGTCGGCAGGAACACCGCTGTTGTTTTCAATATAATCTTTGTCTTGTTTTTCGCGTAATTCATAAACGCCCCAGTACTCACCATTGATGAAAAGCACACAGGGTCTGCCATCCATAATGTCGAGGTTGGTACTTTTTTGTGCATTTTTTTGATTGAAGCGATCACGCATATGAGCTTTGTTCCAATCCGAACCGGCATTTCGAATGTTAAAAGATTTGTATTGTGTGATGTATGGTTTATCAGGAAATAAAGGGTAATCAATAGTTTCACCTTTATAATTTTCTTTTGTTTTTACAGCAAAACCGCGTTGTGGCCATGCTTTAGAATAATTCCCCTGAATAGCGATAGAAGATGGAGTTTCAAATCCCAGATTTCCATTTGGGTCGAAATACTCAATGTTTGCGGGGCGTTCCCAGCCTTGCCAAAAATTTGCTCCTTGAAAAGGAACGTTCACCGTATCAGCGTTCGGCCCCATGACGTACATCCCATAATAGAAATCGAATAAATTATAAGGATCGCTGGTTAATGAAACAACCGGTAATTCTATGTTTTCGTTAATGAAATAAGTATTCGTTATAATTTCACTTGGCAGTTGCAACGGGTCTGTTGAGTAAGTGCGAGCTCTTACAACCATTGTAGAATCAATGGTTATAGAAGATGAATACAATGCACTTGTTTGATCCGGATCTTTTCCATCAAGTGTATATCTTACCAAGCCGGTGGAAGATGACATGCTTAAGGTTTGTGTTGAATTATAAAATCCGGCACTCAACGAAAAAGAAGGTTTGTTTAAATAATTATTGTAAAACGCAGAAGTGTTATTGGTGGTATCAGGTGTGGGAGAATCAAAATAATACCAGCTGCTTGCTCCATTCGGTCGTCTTCCGTAGGTATTATTTAATTGCATGTCTCCAATTATTTTTTGGTCAACGATGCTTCCTGATGGATCTTTTAAAATCAATTCTTGTCCGGTACTGTTTAAATTAAAACTGGTATGTAAATTAACGGTAGCTGCAAAAGGATAATAAGTAACAGTAGTATCATTTACTCCAATTAAAAAATATGGAATCATGGAAAGGTCATCCGTGCCACTTGAAAAATTATGTACTTGAACACTAAAAACATTCAATCCAGGTTTAAGTGCAGCATCCACTGTTTCAGGCGAAATAAAATAGGCTGCTGAAAAATTTCCAGTAGAATAAACGGTGGCTTCGTGTTCATCGTATGCCCAAGTATTAAAGTTTGGTCTGTCACCATAAATACCAATATTTGCGCGGGCCACTTCCACACCATTCAAATATGCTACAAAGCCATCATCAAAATCTAAAAATAATAATGCAGTTGGAATTTTACTGGTGTCGGCAACATTAAAAGTGCTGCGCATAAAAACAGAAGTGATTGGAGGTGTTATTGTACTGTCGTCACCATCCCCGTATCCGATTCCACCCATTCCGCTTAACCAAGATGCATCATTAAAGCTGATATCAGGCCAATTGGTAGGAGGATTTGCTGTCCCTAAAAAATATTTCCAGGTAACTTGAGGATAAACGGGAACTTCCCAGTGGTCGAAATAAGCGTTTCGATTTTTTTTAGAACAAAAAACAGTGAGGTAATCGTTTGCTTTAATATTGATGCTAGGGAAAGTCCATGATTTTGTTTTTCCGTTTTCTATGCAATTAATGGTGTAACCACCCATGTTGATTGGGGTTGCTGTCGGATTGTAAAATTCAATCCAATCTTCTTGGTCTCCATCCTCATCCAAATAGGTAGAAACACTTGCGCTAGAAACTTCATTAATGACAATTTGAGCATTTGAGTGAAATGCTAAAAGAAATTGAAAGTAGAAAATACAAAACAGTAAGCGTGTATTCATGCGCAGCTTATATTTAATGTAAATTTAACATAAAGTGATGCTAATACAAGCATTTTCGGGTTTTTATTTATAGAAATTGACATGTTTGGAGCATACTTAGACGAATAAGATTGTATAAGGTTTAATTACAAAAAAAGAACACCTATTTTTTAAAAATAGCGTTAAAGTCCGACTCGTAACTACTGCCAATGGGGATTTCCTTGCCGGCAATCGTAATAATTTTTTTTCTTACGTTTTCTATTTTATCGAATGGGATAATGAATGAGCGATGTACGCGGATAAATTCCTTTGATGAAAGTTTATCCAGTATGCTTTTCATAGTCATTCTCGTTACAATAGGTTTTGGGTTGTTGTGCAAATGAATTTTTAAATAATCGTCTAGGCCTTCTATTAATATGATGTCGTTGATTGCAATTTTAATCAAACTATAGTCGGCTCTTACGAATAAATACTGGTCCAGACTTTTTTCAATTAAGCTACTAGAACCAACGCTGTCGTTTGCTTTGTTTACTGCTTGCAAAAAGCGCTCGTAGGTATAAGGCTTTAAAAGGTAATCAATGGCATTTAAATTAAATCCTTCTACTGCAAACTCGCTGTAGGCGGTAGTGAAAATAACCATTGTGTTTTGTTCAATTGATTTATAAAGTTCGATGCCCGACATAGCTGGCATGTTGATGTCTAAAAACAATAAATCTGTAGGAAATTTACTTAAATGTTTCAATGCCTCATTTGGCATTGAAAATGTTTTTTGTAATTCAATCAATCCGGTTTTTTCACAAAAATTTTCAATAATTTTTAATGCCGGTAATTCATCGTCAATGGCAATTGCTTTTATCATTTAAGGTCAAGTGTTAGTGAAACGGAATACTCTTTTTCTGTGTTATCAATTTGCAATTTGTGCTTGCCAGGATAAATCATTTGAAGTCGGTTTTTTGTATTTTCTACGCCTACTCCGCTTTCTGATTCTTTACTTCGCTGCACAAATACTTTATTGTTCTTTACAAACAAAAATAGCTGATTTTCTGTTGTGTCAATTTGAATTTTTATAATTGAATTGTCTTCAGCATTAACTCCATGTTTATAAGCATTTTCAATAAAAGTGATAAGTATTAATGGTGCAATCGATTTGTTTTTGTGGTCGCCTGTAATTGTACATTCAAATTGGATAAAGCTTCCGAAGCGGATTTGTTGTAATTCAATAAAATTCTGAATGTATTCAATTTCTTTTTCCAGGCGGACATAATCATTTGAACTTTCGCTCAAAACGTAGCGCATCATGTTTGATAATTTTACAATAGACGATGCAACATTATCAGATTGAACAATTGCCAATGAATAAATACTGTTTAAAGTGTTGAATAAAAAGTGAGGATTGATCTGCGCCTTTAAGTAAGCCAATTCAGCATCCAGCTTTTCTTTTTCAGATTCCTTTAAGCGGATGTTGGTTTTTAGCATCAGTGAAAAAACGAACACAATTAAGAATTGAAAAAGACGAATTTTGATTTCCCGAATAAAAAAAGCATCAAATGTATTATTTGCATTGAAATTAGTTGATGGGATAAGTACCAGCGGCAAGAAAAAGATCAGTGCAAAACAGATAAATGCAATAGAAAAAAACAGGTAGTATTTTTTTTGAAAATACCATTTTGGAATCAATAAAAAATAATTAAGATAAAAGAAGGGGATAAGAATAATAGAAAATAAAAAATCCCGCTGAAATCCTTTCGCACGAATAAAATCAAAATCGAGCGAGAGGTCAGGCGAAAAAATAATAGGTAGTGCTAAAAAAATAAGAACACCTAGTAAGTGTACAATAAACTGATTGGTTCTTTTGTTCATCCCAACAAATGTAAATCAAATTAGAAATGAATTCAAGCTTTTTTATTTTATTTTCTGAAATTTTGAATAGCTATTCTCATTTACTTTAATCAAATAAACTCCTGCCGAATAGCCTGAAATATCAATCATCTCATAAGCATTTTGAGAAATCTGTTTTGAAATTTCTTGTCCTAATGAATTGTAAATGCAAATTGTATTTTCGTTTGTGTTTGAATGCAAATCAATGGTAATAAAATTGTTTGCAGGGTTGGGATAAACCTTCAAAGAGTTATTGTTTACTGTAGTTTCATCAACTCCAACATAACAACCATTGGAAAATAATTCTGCCATCAAAGCATTTCTGCGCTCGGTAATGAAGGTTTTTATTCCCATTATCATTCCAACGTCAGACGTCAAGTTGGTCTCAAAATTGGCATTTGTATAAAATTTTATGGCATCGGCATACACATCCGTACGAATTGCATTTGCAAGCGAATCAATTTTTGAATCAAGTGCCGCATTGCTAAAGTCGTATTGTAACCACTGACAAAAAACATCTGTTAAAGTACTTTTGTAAGAAGGAATAGTTAGCATTTTTTGAACCAAAGGGCGATTGCTTGAAGGTGTTGAAACATGATACATACTCAGGTTTTTGAGTTGTGTGTTTGTCAAACCCATCGAAAAGTTTCCAAACGATTCATTCACATCCCATGATACCCATTCAAATTTATCGGCAAGTGTATCGTGATAAATAAAATAGTTGTGACCACTGCCGATGTAGGAATCCAGATTTGCAAATAAATTCATAGCTGCCCACTGTCTGATAAAAGTATTGGTGTTTAAAGTCACTTCCAAGGAGTCGTAAAAATTAGTTCCGCTATTATTAATGTTGTCAATTAAGTTTACTAAATCAGTCCAATCGTTTGCTGTTTCGTTGGTATGTAATTCATATTTTGTATAATAAGATGAGGCGCTTGCTCCTAACCATTTTAAATCGCCACTCGGGTCGCCTTTAAACATATTGCCTTGTTTGTTTCCAAACCGATCCTCTAAAAAAGTTTTGTTAGCTTCTTCTACAAACATGTATAATCCCCAATATGTTCCGTTTAAGTAAACACGTGTATAGGAGCAGCGTGGTGCGGCTAAGCCCTGTTCGTTATAAAAATCCAATGCTACTTTTTCGCGCATAAAAGACGGATCTTTAAAACCATTGTTCAAGTTGAATTTTTTAATTCCATCCATATCTTGCCCCGATACATATTCATTCAAATCGATTTTGAACGGCTTTTTTGTGCTTGGATTTGAATAGGAGGAATTTCCTTTAAATTTTATTCCCACGTTTGGATAAAGAACACCATCAATAGTAACATCCGCTTTTAAATATTGATCCAAAGGCTTGTATGCAACCAGTGAATCCCAATAATTAGTTTGTGGAAATGTCATATAAACATCATGCACAATTGCTTGTCCGAAAAAAGTATCGCCTTCGGTTTGAGACTTAGTTGATTTTGAAAAAAGAAGAAGAAACGCAAAAAATAGGAGTAGATTTTTTGATTTCATGTGATTAGCTGTTGGTTTTTTATACGATAACTATTTTGAAAACTTGCGTTGAATTGACAAGCTATTTTTAAAAAGGTTTAATGGGTGTAAGTTTATTTTTATCCAAACCAAAAATAGGGCAAATGTTTTTGTTTGTCAAGGGTAGGATTAACCGAAATCCATTATCTTTGAGATAAATCGTAAAAAGAATGATAAAGAAAGAATTGAAAATTGCCTTTACAGAGTATGAATCGGACCAGGAGCTAACTGAGGTGGAGCAAGATTTACTTAAAAAAGCGCGTGAAGCGAGTGATTTGGCTTATGCACCGTATTCCAATTTTTACGTTGGAGCAGCATTATTATTAGAAAATGGAGTGATTGTAAGCGGTAATAATCAGGAAAATGTGGCTTATCCAAGTGGTTTATGTGCTGAGAGGGTAGCAATTTATGCGGCAGGAGCGCAATATCCGAATGTGGCTATCAAAACAATAGCAATTACATGTAAATCAAAACAGTTTCAAGTGAATGAACCCCTTTCTCCATGCGGTGCTTGCCGACAAGCCATGTCGGAATACGAAATGCGTCACAACCAGGTAATTCGGGTGATTTTGGCTGGAGAAACAGGCAAGATTAGGGTGATGGATTCCATTGCTGATTTGTTGCCTTTTATGTTTAAAGCGGAAGAGCTTAAGAAGGGCTAAATATTGGAGGTTATACCCTTCGACTCCGCTCAGGGTGACGTCTTATTAAGAGATTTAGAGATTTGAATTATAATTGTTAAATTTGTAGTTCTACATAAATTGAACAAATGGAAAAAGTAGTTAGTAAAACTAAAAAAGCGACACCTGTGGCTGCAACAAAATCAAGCACCAAGTTCAGCAAAGAAACGTATATCAAGTGGTATGAATCCATGTTGTTAATGCGCAAATTCGAAGAGAAAACCGGACAATTATACATCCAACAAAAGATTCGTGGTTTTTGTCATTTGTACATCGGACAGGAAGCATTGGTAGCTGGTTCAGAATCGGTTTTACGAAGAGAAGACAGAGTTATTACCGCATACCGCGATCACGCGCATCCCATTGGAAGAGGATTGCATCCAAAATATATTATGGCAGAATTGATGGCAAAGGCTACTGGTTGCTCAAAAGGAAAAGGTGGTTCTATGCATATTTTTTCCAAAGAATTTAATTTCTTTGGTGGTCATGGTATTGTAGGCGGACAAATTCCTTTGGGAGCTGGTCTTGCTTTCGCAGATAAATATAATGGGAATGATAATGTAACACTTTGTTACATGGGTGATGGAGCAGTTCGTCAAGGCGCACTGCACGAAACATTCAACATGGCTATGCTTTGGAAATTACCGGTAATTTTTATCATCGAAAATAATAATTATGCAATGGGTACTTCAGTTGAACGTACTTCCAACGTGCATGAATTATGGAAACTAGGTTTGTCGTATGAAATGCCTGCATATCCAGTTGATGGTATGACTTGCGAAGCGGTTCACGAAGCAATTGAAGAGGCTGTTGCTCGCGCACGCAAAGGTGACGGTCCAACATTGTTAGAAATGAAAACCTATCGTTACAAAGGTCACTCCATGAGTGATGCTCAAAGCTACCGTACAAAAGATGAAGTGAAAGAATACCAAGCACAAGATCCAATTGAAAAAGTTTTAGCGACTATCAGAAAAAATAATTGGATGACTGAAACAGATATTGAAGCAGCTGAACAAAAAGTAGAAGACATTGTTGCAGAGTCGGTGAAGTTTGGTGAAGATTCTCCTTATCCTACTCCTGATGAACTTTACAAAGACGTTTATACTCAAACGGATTATCCTTACATTATAGAGTAAATAGAGTTTTTAATTAGCACACACTTCGACTCCGCTCAGTGTGACATTGCTGAGTCAGTCTGAGCGGAGTCGAAGACTTGTTTGTTTTAAAGAAATTTATAATTTTAAAAAGAGTATGGCTGAAGTAGTACGAATGCCCAAATTAAGTGATACCATGACAGATGGTGTTGTTGCAAAATGGCACAAAAAAGTTGGAGACAAAGTAAAGTCAGGTGAATTGCTTGCAGATATCGAAACAGATAAAGCAACCATGGAATTTGAATCTTTTCAAACGGGAGTTTTGTTGCATGTAGGTGTGGAAGAAGGGAAAGCTGTGCCTGTTGATTCCGTATTGGCGATCTTAGGAAAAGAAGGCGAAGATATTTCTGCTTTATTGGCTGGAGAGGCAAAACAAAATTCTTCTGTGAAAGAAGAAGTGAAGGAAGAGCCAAAGAAAGATACTTCGACTACACTCAGTGTGACAAAGGCGGTAGAAGTGAAAATTCCTGATACAGTTCAGATTGTTCGTATGCCTCAATTGAGTGATACAATGAAAGAAGGAGTAGTTGCGAAGTGGCATAAAAAAGTTGGTGATAAAGTGAAGTCAGGTGAATTGCTTGCAGATATTGAAACTGATAAAGCAACCATGGAATTTGAATCTTTTCAAACAGGCGTATTATTATACATTGGAGTAGAAGAAGGAAAAGGTGCACCAGTAGAATCTATTTTGGCAATCTTAGGAAAAGGAGGGGAAGATGTTGCTGCAATAATAGCATCCGAGGCTAATAAAGGAGCTGAGAGTATTGCAGCAGTTCAAAGTTCAAAGTTGGAAAGTTCAAAGTCTGAAGCGCCAATCGCAGAAAAAAAATCGGAAGTTAAGGTTGCTGCTATAGCTAATAACGGAGAGCGAACAAAAATTTCTCCTTTAGCAAAAAAATTAGCAGCAGATAAAGGCATAAGTGTTTCTGCTTTAAAAGGAAGTGGAGATAACGGTCGTATTATCAAACGAGATATTGATAATTTCCAATCAAATGGTGCGATGTCAACATTTGTTGGTGTTGAAAGTTTTACAGAAGAACCAGTTTCGCAAATGCGTAAAGTAATTGCAAAACGATTGGCTGAAAGTAAATTTACTGCTCCACATTTCTATTTAACAATGGAAATTGATATGGACGAAGCCATAAAAGCACGTGAAGCAATAAATACTGTTGCCGGAATAAAAATTTCATTCAACGATATTGTAATAAAAGCGGTGGCTGCAAGTTTACGTAAACACCCGAAAGTAAATTCGTCTTGGTTAGGAGATAAAATTCGCTACAACAATCACATTCATATTGGTGTTGCAATTGCGGTTGAAGAAGGATTATTAGTTCCTGTTGTTCGTTTTGCTGATGGTAAAACATTAACGCAAATTGGAACGGAAGTTCGTAACTACGCAGTAAAAGCTCGTGAGAAAAAATTACAACCAAGCGATTGGGAAGGAAATACATTTACCATTTCTAATTTAGGAATGTTTGGCATCGAAGAATTTACAGCCATCATCAATACTCCTGACTCTTGTATTTTAGCAGTAGGTGCAATCAAACAAACACCTGTTGTGAAAAACGGACAAATTGTTCCAGGGAATATTATGAAAGTAACATTATCCTGCGACCACAGAACAGTTGACGGAGCGGTAGGTTCTGCATTTTTACAAACATTAAAACACAATATGGAAAATCCTGTGTTGATGTTGGGGGCTGGTAGTATTTAATAG
>CAYWAV010000049.1:12431-27254 GCA_964456225.1 uncultured Chitinophaga sp.
AAAACACAATATGGAAAATCCTGTGTTGATGTTGGGGGCTGGTAGTATTTAATAGTACTTTTCGGAGCGTCATTGCGAGCGAAGAGAAGCAATCTTATATTTAAATGTCAGCTTCGGCTGGCATTTTTTTTGAATTAGATTTTGTATATTAGATTAAACAAAAGCAATATGCTAACAAATGGATGAAGAAACAAAAAGGCTGCTTAAAAATTATTCTAATGCAAGACGTAGCTGGGAGGTGTGGTGCTTTATGGTTAATTACGAAGTGAAGGCCGTAAGGTTTGACTTAGGAAAACACTTCAGACATGATAATTTTCTTTCGCATTATATTTACCTTTCAATGAAAGATTACTATATTGAAATGTCTAAGGTTGTTAAAAAAACAAAAAACAATAAGGATAACATATTCTATCTTTTGCAAACACAGATTGATAGCAAAACGGAGCGTAGTTTGGAAGCACAAAAATGTTTGGATGAATTAAGTGGAATTGAAGTAGTAATTCAAGCCATTTGTACTTTGCGAGATAAATTTTATGCACACCTTGACAAAGATTATGAGGAATATATTTATAAAGGAGCTTCTGTAGTGGATGATAATCTTTGTTTTATGGCAATAGAAAAAGCAATAATAGCTCTTTCTTCCCGTGAGATTTTACAAACTTATTTAGATGAAATACCATCGAGAAATGATTTTAAGTTTGAATTGTGTAACGTCAAATTATAAAACACGAATTGATTTTTTTAACAAATTGTCCACCACCTCCATCCGTAAAGTAATTACAGTATCCTCTTCGGAAAAATGATTGAGTTATACTTATTTTTATATTTCCTGAAATTCAATAATTATATATGCCAGTCAAATTTTAAAATTATGAAAAAACAAAACTATTCTAATCACAAACGATATTACATACCACATCATTTTATTTTTTTGCCCTTAGTAATTATTCTAACCGCAATAGGAGTGGGAAATATTTATATGGATAAGGCTCATCGGTTAGAATGGATCATGTTCAGCGTCCTGTCATTCTGCTTTGTTTATCTAACATTAATGATTCGGCAGCACTATGCATTAGGTAACCAAGATAGAATTGTTAGGTTGGAGTTTCGTTTGCGTCACTTTGAACTGTTGGGAGAAAGCTCGAAAGAAGCAGAAGAGAAATTATCATTTAATCAAATTGCAGCTCTTCGTTTTGCGGAGGATAATGAATTCAAAATATTACTTGATAGAGCCATAACTGAGAATTTGAGCGGTGACGATATAAAGAAATCCATAAAAAATTGGAAAGCAGACTGTATGAGACTGTAAAAAGCTTATTCATAGTTTGTTAGAAGAGAATGTTTTGTATTTTAGTTGTATATATTTAAATAAAACCATTTTGTCCACCACCTCCATCCGTAAAGTAATTACAGCATCCTCAGTCGGGACAATGATTGAGTGGTATGACTTTTATATTTTCGGGAGTTTGGCTCCAATTATTGCTACACAATTTTTTCCGAAAGAAAATCCTACTGCTGCTTTTTTGGCAACACTTGCTGCTTTCGGAGTTGGTTTTGTGGTTCGACCATTTGGTGCTATTGTGTTTGGTAGATTGGGTGATATTGTAGGAAGAAAATATACTTTTTTGTTGACGTTATTAATTATGGGCGGTGCAACATTTGCAATTGGTTTAATTCCAAGTTATGAAAGTATAGGAATATTAGCGCCCATTCTAGTTTTTGTTTTGCGTGCACTACAAGGACTTGCGCTTGGAGGAGAATATGGCGGAGCTGCTATTTATGTGGCGGAGCATGCACCTGAAGGAAAGAAAGGATATTTCACTAGTTTCATACAAACAACAGCCACGTTTGGATTATTTATTTCCTTAGCAGTTATTCTTGCTTGTAAGTCGTTGATGAGTACAGATGATTTCAGCGCTTGGGGTTGGAGAATTCCATTTTTAGTTTCAATTATTCTTGTCATCATTTCTTATTATATCCGCACAAAGATGGAAGAGTCGCCTGTATTTATGGAATTGAAAGCAGCAGGAAAAACATCCAAAAATCCATTGAAAGAAAGTTTCGGTAAATGGAAAAATTTAAAATTGGTATTGATAGCATTGTTTGGTGCAACAGCCGGACAAGGAGTGGTGTGGTATACCGGACAATTTTATGCAATGAATTTTTGTATCCAAAATTTGAACATTGATGCAGCACAAATTCAATGGATGTTGATTCCTGTTTTATTAATTGGAACTCCATTATTTATTGTCTTCGCAAGATTGTCGGATAGGTATGGAAGAAAATGGATTATGTTAACGGGAATGGCATTGGCTGCTTGTTTGTATATGCCGATTTATCACGGAATGGCAGCACAAGCAGATTGGAAAAGTTGGGAAGAAACTTCTGTAGAAATTAAAGAATCAAAAATTGATTTGAACACAAAGCTTTCGTGGTGGTCGAATACCTACCATTATTCAAATGGTGCGACTCGTATCGAGAAATCTGAAATTTCACAAAAACCGGAAGATGAACATCATTCACCGAAAGTGACGACCACTATTTACTTGCCTCAGAAAAACATTTTCATGATTGGTCTTTTGATTTTTATACAATTAGTATTTGTATGTATGGCATACGGACCAATAGCTGCATTTTTGGTAGAATTATTTCCACCAGAAATTAGGTATACTTCACTTTCGCTTCCTTATCACATTGGAAATGGCGTGTTTGGTGGATTAACACCACTAATTGCAGCTTCATTGGTTGTGAGTACGGGTAATATGTTTGCAGGATTGTGGTACCCAATTATTGTTGCCGGAGTAACGGTTGTGTTGGGTGCTTTTTTGATAAAGGAGAAACGGAGCTGAAAGGCTTTCACACTTTCTCGACTCCGCTCGAAATGATATGGCGCGATGTCATTTCGAGCGGAGTCGAGAAACATTTAAATTGTAATTCCCAATTTACTGCTTCACAAACTTCTCAGTCAAAATTTCTTTTGTAGCAGAAGTTATTTTCAAAAAGTAAATTCCGTTAGCTAAAGGTGTGGTAGAAAAACTAAAATTATTTTTTCCTGCTTTCACTTTGTCTTGTAATAAAACTTTCACCAACTTTCCAGTTATATCCAAAACTTCAAATTTCAAAACATCCGATTTTTCAATCGTGATGGAAACATTCATTAATTCAGTTGTTGGATTTGGATAAAGTGCTAATTCATTCATTGAATTGTTAGATTGCTCAGCAACTCCTGCTAAAGAACTTAAAGACAATTCGGCAATCCAAGTATTGTTTTTCTTTGAAGCAGTTGCCCACATTCCATTCACCCAAACTCTTCCGGATTGATTGTATTTTCGTTGTGAGCCTGAATAGTCGCCCCAACGTTCGTTTCCACTTAAAACACTAAAGAAACTAACACCTGCTTTTATGGTTGTCATGGGAGAATAATTTCCTAATCCATCCGAAGTAAGCGCAGACACTCCCGGAAAAACTGTTAGAGCGGTATGGTCAAAATTAATAATTGCTGTATGGTCTGTTGTTCCACTTCCTGCATAAGAAATATTCGGGTAACCAATTTCAAGTATGGAATCAGAAATAATGTTGGCAGTTATAAAAGGTGATGAGCTAACATCATTTATAATTCCATGATAAACAGCACAATTTCCAGAAGCGGTATCCAAACAATTGTGTACGTATTGAATTTTATCATTTTCAATAAACGCACCTAAAATTCGAGAATCGTTTGTTTCAAGTGCACCAGCTGTGCCTGGCTGTAATGCCGGTGGCGCCATGTAATAACTGATTGGTGAAATGAGCGGAGTAACAGTAATGGTTTGCCCGGGTGCGCCAATCGTATCATTTAGATTTACAATAAAAACCGTATCATTTGAGGGATCTAAATTTCTGTTCGAAAGAAAATTCATATCAGGTCCATAAGTATCCAATCCTCCTTTTACAGGACAAAGATTTCTAACAGGTTTTCCAACGCAAGTAATATTGTTATGTACTAATGCATTAAGTGTTGTTCCTGTATAACCACTATTTTTATTCACTTGCCAGATAACAGTTTCATTAAAACCTGTTTGCCAACTGGAATCAGGATAAAGTAAATTGCCGGTAATAAAAACTTCTTGGTCTGTCATTGCCAACATTGGATAATCGGTCCATAAGCCATTGTTGAATGGGTTTCCCGGGAGTTCATACATGTTCCATGCTCCATTTGGATCATTGGTCGTAGAAAAAGCAACTGTAATACTGCTTGTTAAATCCGTAAAACCATTTAAGAAAACGAGAATGAATTTATCTTGAAGTGGATCGTAAATTACTTTCGGGTCGTATTTGACATTTGTATTTGCAAGAACAGCTGCAAATGACGACAATGAAACATAGCCTAAGGATGTCCAAGTTCCTATATCGTATTTAAATACGGTAGAATTTTGAACGGAGATAATTTTATTCCCATCAGAAATAGCAATGTCATTATCATTCGGCACGCTACTGTTGTAAAGGTTTCCTTGTAAATTTTGTCCGAGAAATGGAGCCGGAGGAGCGGGCATGCGGTTTTTAGATGTTTGCGCAACATGCTTTTTTGGATAAACTAATGAAAGACTATCTTTTATAGCATTTAGTTTTTGCTTTTCACTTTTTCCATCAGGCGCAGGAGCTTCAATATTTTGAATAACCGGATTCCAATCTTCCTTAATATCAGCCACAATTACAGTAGCAGATTTTGGAATTGAGAATCTGGTAGATTTTGTTTGAGCATTAACGCTTGTTACTACTAGAATAAAAACACTAAGCGCAACTATTTTAATTTGTTTCATAACGAGGGGTTTATGGAATCAAATTTAATGAAAAAGGAGGGAATATGAAAGTTTTAGTTTTTGTTTAAATGTTTCGCAAGTGAAAATCCCATAGAAAAACAAGCTTGCAGCAAATAACCGCCTGTGGGAGCATCCCAATCCAGCATTTCGCCAATAACGTAATTGTTGGACAATTTTTTTAATTGAAAGTGGGGATCTATTTCAGTTAATGGAATTCCACCAACAGTAGAAATAGCTTCGTCAATTGCAGCAGCAGAAGTAATAGTTATTGGAAGGTGTTTAATTTTACTAGCAAGAGTTTCCAAATAAGTGAAATCATCTTTGCTTAAAAGTGTTTTTAAAAGTTCAATCTGAGTATCATCAAAATTTAATCGGTCGATTAATAATTTTTTGATGGAACGATTTCCTCTCGCAGAAAATTTATCTCTTATTTGTTCTATACTGAGTTGTGGTTTTAAATCAATGAAAACTTCTGCTACTTTGTCATACTTTAATTGTTTCCTAATCTCAGGGCTGAGAGCATATATTGCTCCGCCTTCCAAACCAAATTTAGTAATAACAATTTCTCCTTTTTTTGATTTGCTTTTGCAGGAGATTGAAATATTTTTTAATGATTTTCCTTCAGCAATTTTGATAAATTCTTCTTTCCATTTTACTTCGTATGCGCAGTTGGATGCTTGGAAAGGAGTAACTTCAATTCCTTTTTCCAAAAAGTAATTTGTCCAGTTACCATCAGAGCCAGTTACTTTCCAACTGGAGCCACCAAGACAAAAGATAGTGATATCGTAGCGAGGGAAACCTCCCACTTGGTCCGCGTCTAGAGTGGGAGATGCTTCGAAATGAAGTTTGTCATTCTTCCAGCCTTTCCATGTGTGGTTTGTTTTTATGTCAACATTTTTTCTTTTCAATTCAGTTAAAATAGCATTTAAAACATCAATCGGTTTTATTCCTTCAATCGGAAATATTCTTTTGCTGCTACCAACATAGGTTTCGATACCAATAGTTTTAAACCATTCTTGTAGGTCAGTATTTGTAAAAGAAGAAATAATAGGTTTGAAAAAATCTGAAGGAGTGTAACGGGAAATGAAATTTTCTAACTCTTCCGAATGTGTAAGATTGAATCCTCCATCGCCTGCGACTAAAAATTTTCTTCCCAAAGCGGCATTGCGTTCATATATAGTTACATCAAATTTACTTTCGTCTAGTTGTGCGGCAAGCATTAAAGCTGCGGACCCTCCTCCGATAATGGCAATAGATTTTTTCATTGTTTAAAAGTAACAATTAAAAGGGAGACCTCATCCTAAATCCTTCTCCTTGTTCAAGGAGAAGGACTTTTTGATTGTGCTACGACAATCATAATGCTCAAAATATAGTAGGTGGAAAAAACATTGTCGTACAGCCCTCTCCTTGAGCAAGGAGAGGGGCAGGGGTGAGGTCTGGAGAAGAATTTAGGATGACGGCATTAAACCATTCTCATTTCCCTCTGTCATACCCGCAAAATAAAAAACCATGAAGAGAATCATTTTAATTTTATTTACCGTTGCGATAGCTTCTGTAAATAGCTTGGCACAAGAGCCGCCAAAAGAAAGTGCTCCGAAAAAAACACCTGAGGAACGAGCGGAAAATATGACCAAACGCTTAACAAAAGAGTTGAATTTGAATGCTGATCAGCAAGTGAAGGCAAAGGCTATTATATTGAAGCGCGAGCAGGATAGAGAAAGTATGATTAAAAAGACAAAAGATGCGCACGAAAAAACAAAAGCAGAATTCAAAGCTTTTTTATCAGAAGAACAGTTTAAAAAGTTTGAAACAAAAGAGGAGGAGATGAAGAAGAAACGTGAGGAAAGAAGGAAGCAAGGGTCGCGACCAAACAAAGGCAATACGTCACCACCACCCACTCGGGAAGAAAAATAAAAAATCATCCTCAAAAAACGCCCTGACAGTTCAGGGTGTTTTTTGATTTAATTTAGGTAAATTCGCATAGAAATATGTCGAATAATTTTTTAAATACCCCTGTTGAATATCTGAAGAGCGTTGGCCCACAAAGAGCCGATTTGCTAAAAAAAGAATTACGTATTTTCAATTACTCAAATCTGCTCACTTACTTTCCTTTTCGTTATGTTGATCGTACTAAATTTTATACGGTAAAAGAAATCAATGCAGATTTGCCTTATGTTCAGCTCCGTGGAAAAATTACACATACCGAAATGGTAGGTGTAAAAAGAGCACAACGATTTGTTGCAACATTCACAGATGGAACAGGGAAATTAGAATTGGTTTGGTTTCAAGGAGCAAAATGGATTGGTGAAAAAATCAAACCTCATTTAACAAATGAATATGTTGTGTTTGGAAAACCTACTGCATTTGCAGGAAAGTTTAATATTGCTCATCCCGAAATAGAATTAGTAACTGAAGAAAATACAACTTTTGCTCCAGCACTTCAAGCTGTTTACCATAGCACTGATAAGCTAAAAGGGAGGAGTTTAGATACCAAAGGAATTGCACGAATTCAAAAAGTATTGAGTTCGCTCATTAAAAATAATATTCCGGAAACACTTTCTAAGACGATTATCGAACGTTATCAATTAATGCCGAGAGAGGATGCAATGAAACAAATTCATTTTCCTCAAAATCCAGAATTATTAAAAAAAGCAGAATTCCGTTTAAAGTTTGAAGAATTGTTTTTCATCCAATTAAAATTATTGAAACAAAAGGGCTTGCGTGAAAAAACCTACAGAGGTTTTGTATTTCCCAAAGTTGGCGATTACTTCAATAATTTTTTCAATAATCATTTACCATTTGAATTAACGAATGCGCAAAAAAGAGTGATAAAAGAAATTCGTTTGGATATGGGAAGCGGAAAACAAATGAATCGCTTGTTGCAAGGTGATGTTGGAAGCGGAAAAACATTGGTAGCATTAATGAATATGTTGATTGCTTTGGACAATGTGAGATTATCTGACGGAGAACGTTTTCAAGCTTGTTTGATGGCACCAACCGAGATTTTATCGAATCAGCATTTTGAAACACTTTCGGAATTATTAAAACCATTGAATATTAAAATTGGATTGTTAACAGGTTCAAAAAAAGTAAAAGAGAGAAGAATTTTACACGAGCAATTGCAAAGTGGTGAGTTGCAAATTTTAGTTGGAACACATGCATTGTTTGAAGATACGGTTCAATTTAAAAATTTAGGATTGGTGGTAATTGATGAACAACATCGTTTTGGTGTGGCACAAAGAGCAAAAATGTGGACAAAAAATACACAGCCACCGCATGTATTGATTATGTCGGCAACACCTATTCCGCGTACACTTGCCATGACCTTGTATGGAGATTTGGATGTGAGTGTGATTGACGAAATGCCACCCGGAAGAAAACCAATTTCTACAACACATCGTTTTGATAATCATCGCGACAGAGTATTTGGTTTTATGCGTGAGCAAATTGCATTGGGTCGACAAATATATGTAGTGTATCCCTTAATCAAAGAATCCGAAAAAATGGATTTTAAAGATTTGCAAGATGGTTATGAAAGTATTGTGAGAGCATTTCCCCAACCTAAATATCAAGTAAGCATTGTGCACGGACAATTAAAATCGGATGCAAAAGAATATGAGATGCAACGCTTTGTAAAAGGACAAACACAAATTATGGTGGCAACAACTGTTATCGAAGTAGGTGTGAATGTTCCCAATGCAAGTGTGATGGTGATAGAAAGTGCCGAACGTTTTGGATTATCACAGTTGCATCAGTTGCGCGGAAGAGTGGGTCGTGGTGCCGATCAATCCTATTGTATTTTAATGACAAGTCATAAATTAGGTCATGATGGAAAATTAAGAATGGAAACCATGTGTGCTACAAATGATGGTTTTGAAATAGCAGATGTGGATTTGAAATTACGCGGGCCTGGAGACATGGCAGGAACAATGCAGAGCGGAGTTTTGGATTTGAATATTGCTGATCTTGCAAAGGATGCACAAATTTTGCATTCTGCAAGAAATATGGTAATAGAATTGTTATCGGAAGATCCTGAACTTGTTAATCCGGAGAACAGTAATATCGCATATCAATTTTCGATGATGAATAGTAATCGGACGAACTGGAGTAGAATTTCATAGTACGAATATCGAATAAATACGAATATTGCGAACCTGCCTGCGGTTGGCAGGTCTGTGTTTACTTTCATAATAAATCGTCATGCCGTGCTACGACACGGCATCTCCTTGTCGCAACTCGAATCAATTCCCCCTTTGAAAAAGAGCCTGTTCAGAGCGGAGTCGAAGGAGGGTTATGGGGGATTTGTTAATTACGGAGCACTAATTATTATAAGGATACTCCACCACCCACTGGAATTTTCGTTTGTTGAGTGGAAATTCTGTGATATCTACTTTTCTAAATTGCATACTACTCGAATCGTTTTCCGATAAGGTTAGCAAATCTTCATTTAAATCAAAATGAACGATTCGCAAATCTGACGTATCAATATTTGATTGGAAAGAAATTGTTTTTGCAATACTATCAATTGTTGTTGTGTAATATTTGTACTGGTCTTTCCATTTAAGCAATGTTATTTTTCTGTCAAAAATAATTTCCTCTAGTCGATTTCCACCTTTGATTGTTGAATTCTCATGCCTGTATATCCCGTACAAATCAGGTTTCGGAGCGCTATCACCATCCGTTTTCATGTTATTCCAACTGAAATTTATAAATAGTAAAGTGAACGAAATAATTACTGTTGCTTTTATTATTTTACGATACGACTGAATAAATTTCGGAAAAATAATTCCTTTTTCTTCAGTCAATTTTGTTTCTCTTTTCAATATAAAAAACTGAAAAATGGAATTTATAAAAGGAGAAAGTAACAATAAAGAATAAGCAACCATGTGCAACGCAAAGAGTTTTACTGGAACATCGTAACTGAAATTGATAATTGTAACGTTAATCATTATCATTAGAGTCAGTAGCGCTCCTAATGCAGTTGTTCTTCGAAATAGCAATAAGAACCCGGCTAATACTTCTATTATTCCAAGATAAACCGAGTAGGAAGTTGAATAGCCAGCGAAAGCCCACAATAAGCCTTGCGGAGATGATTCTCCAAATGTTTGTTGTAATTTTTCTAAACTCGGAAATGGGAAATGCGATTTTAATACTTTGTCGAAGCCATATACCAGCATGTAAAATCCAATACAATAGCGGATATAAACAAATAAGTAGGATTGTAATTTCTCGTAATTGTTTCTTTTTTTGTCAATCAGCAACATTGCTATTGCAGTAATTATTGATAATATTAAAAAGATGAAAAATTTTACAAAATCAAAACTGCTGTCTCCGCTATCAGAGAATGCCAATTTTTTTAAATTTTGAATGTGTAAAATATTTTTTCCGCTCCAAAGAACAAAGCCATCGTGTACTCTATCATAAATATTGAAAAAAAAGTCTAATTGAGGAAATGCATCAAAAGGAAATGGGAAAATATAAAAGAAGGTGTACGATAAAATGAAAAGAAAAATAAATTTCTTTCGAATGGACCATTTTATATCAGACATGTTTAACATTCTTTCGTAAAAGTATTTCAATTAAAACGCATTTCAAAATGTATTTTTATTTTTCAACAAAAAGCCTATAGTTGTTGAAAATATTATCAATATTGAGCCTTGAGGATGGTTATATTTGTAAAAAGTATAAAGATATGTCAGAAATTCATTTTTATAAAAAGATAGCATTAAAATTAAATGTTAACGAAAAACAGGTTGATGCAGTTGTTGGATTGCTAGACGAAGGTGCAACCATTCCTTTTATTTCCCGTTATCGTAAGGAAATGACTGGCAGTTTGGATGAAGTGCAGGTAGCGAATGTACGCGATGAAATTGAACGTTTGCGTGCATTGGAAAAACGAAGAGAATTTATTTTAGAATCCATAGAAGGTCAAGGAAAACTTACTCCTGAACTAATTTCTTTGTTACGACAAGCAGAAACTGTTTCTGCATTGGAAGATATTTATTTGCCCTACAAACCAAAACGCAGAACAAAGGCAACCATTGCACGCGAAAAAGGATTGGAACCATTGGCACAACTTATTTTTGATCAAGGAAAAATAGATGTGGAAGGAGAAGCAGAAAAATTTATTGCAAATGATGAATCGACAACTCCAAGTGCTAAAACAATTGATGAAGCATTAGCCGGTGCAAGAGATATTGTTGCAGAATGGATCAATGAAAATGCAGAAGCCCGTGATAAGATTCGTAATTTATTTAAACGTTCGGCAACAATTAAAAGTAAAGTGCTGAGAGGAAAAGAAGAAGCCGGAGAAAAATTCAAAGATTATTTTGATTGGGAAGAAAATTTAATGGGTTGTCCTTCTCACCGTTTATTAGCCATCCGAAGAGGAGAGAGTGAAGAAATATTAAGCATTCACATTATGCCATCCGAAGAAGAAGCAATTGATATTCTTGTTAATCAATTTGTAAAATCAAATAACACTGCTTCCACACAAGTGAAATTGGCATGCGATGATGCTTACAATCGTATGATGCAAAGTTCCATTGAAAGTGAAATGCGAATGATGACCAAAGAACTTGCAGATGAAAAAGCAATTCAAGTGTTTGCAGATAACTTACGTGAATTGATGTTAGCATCTCCACTCGGACAGAAAGCAATATTAGCGATTGACCCAGGATTCAGAACCGGTTGTAAAGTGGTGGTACTTGACAAACAAGGAAAATTATTGGATGATACCGTTATCTATCCGCACGAACAAAATAAAATATTTCAAACCAAACAATTGGTTTTGGCATGGTGTGATAAACACAATGTAGAAGCAATTGCAATTGGAAACGGAACAGCAGGAAGAGAAACAGAAACATTTATAAGAAGCATTGAAGAACTGCCGAAAAGTATCAATGTAATTATGGTGAACGAAAGTGGGGCATCTATTTATTCTGCATCCGATGTGGCGCGTGAAGAATTTGCTGATAAAGACATTACTGTTAGAGGTGCCGTTTCTATTGGAAGACGATTAGCCGACCCTTTGGCAGAATTGGTAAAGATTGATGCTAAGTCGATTGGTGTTGGACAATATCAACACGATGTGGATCAATACCTTTTGAAGAAAAAATTAGATGAAGTAGTAGAGAGCTGTGTGAATAAAGTGGGAGTGGAAGTGAATACAGCGAGTAAACAATTGCTAACATACGTTTCCGGATTGGGAGGAGTGTTGGCAAGAAATATAGTTGAATACAGAAATGAAAACGGTCCGTTCAAATCCAGAAAAGATATTTTGAAAGTTCCACGCATGGGAGAAAAAGCCTACGAACAAGCTGCTGGATTTTTGCGCATCGCAAACGGAAAAAACCCATTGGATAAAAGTGCTGTGCATCCTGAGAGTTACGGCATCGTTGAAAAAATGGCGACTGATTTAAATTGTACAATTGAACAGTTGATGACGGAGAAAGAATTTCGTAAACAAATTTCATTGCAAAAATATGTAACCGAAAAAGTTGGTCTTCCAACTTTGAATGACATTATGAATGAGTTGGATAAACCAGGTAGAGATCCGCGTAAATCATTTGAAGTATTTAAGTTTGATGATTCAGTTCATGAAATGAAAGATTTAAAAATTGGAATGAAGTTGCCAGGAATTGTAACCAACGTTACCAACTTCGGAGCATTTGTAGATATTGGTGTTCATCAAGATGGATTGGTTCACGTTTCACAATTATCAAATACATTTGTCTCCGACCCGAACACGGTTGTGAAAGTGCAACAGCAAGTAATGGTAACTGTAACGGAAGTAGATGTACAACGCAAACGAATTGCTTTGTCGATGAAGGATAATGTTGTTTCAAGTACTCCAGTTTCTAAACCTGTGCAAAATAATAATGGTAAAAAAGGCCTGCCTGCCGGGAAGGCAGGAAAAGTTGAAGAACCTGCTAATGATTTTGCGAGTCAGTTGGCTGCTTTGAAGGATAAGTTTAAGTAGGAATATTAAGACTATATTTATGACTATATAAATAGTACTTTTATAGACTAATTCTATATGAAAAAATCAATACTATCTGTTTTGTTTGTTTTGCTTGTTGCTACTAGCAGTTCACAATCCATGTCGATGATATGGACTGGAGGAGTCTATGATGCAATAGGTTCTTTCCCTGGATTTGGAGAAAGTATTGTATTGGATGCTTCTGGAAATTCATACACAACAGGTTCTTTTTCTGGAACAATGGACTTTGATCCAGGTGTTGGCGTTTACAACCTTGCTTCTGCAGGATCTGGTTCAAGCGTTTTTATTTTGAAGTTGGATGCTTCTGGAAATTTTGTTTGGGCAAAGAGTTTTAGTGGAGGTGTTACCGCATCTGCATTGTGCTATTCAATTGCACTTGATGATGATGGAAATATTTTTACCGCTGGTGATTTTACTGGAACAGTTGATTTTGATCCAGGTGCTGGAATTGCAAATCTTACAGTTGCTGGATTAGGATCTTTTTATGATATTTTCACAGCGAAGCTCGATCCTTCTGGGAATTATTTGTGGGCTAAAAGGATTGGTGCAGCAAATGAAGATAATGCTCTTGCAATCGCAGTGGATCGTTCTGGGAGCTTATATACTACTGGAATATTTCGTACAACTGTTGATTTTGATCCTGGTCCCGGAACATATACAGCAAGTGTAACTACTGGAGGACTTGGAATATATTTAATGAAGTTAGATTCTCTTGGCAATTTTTTGTGGGCAAAAACAATGGTGGGCAGTTCAGGCCCCGATGGTGGGCAAGGCCATGGCGTAGTTACTGATAGAGATAACAATGTATATTATACTGGACATTTTAACGGAACACTTGATTTCGATCCAGGACCTGGAACATTTAATATGTCAACTCTTGGACCTAGTTCTCATTTTGTCTTCGTGTCGAAATTGGATTCATTAGGAAACTTTGTGTGGGCGAAAAAAATGGGCGGTGCAGCTGTTACATATGCTAGGTCAATAACAATCGACACAGCAAATAATATATACACTACTGGCTGGTTCAACGGAACAACTGATTTCGACACAGGTGCGGGAGTATTTAATCTTATAGGTACACCAAATCATGATGTGTTTATTTCTAAGATTGACTCCATAGGAGATTTTGTATGGGCAAAAAAAATTGGCGGATCACAACAGGAAGAAAGCTTTTCAGTAGTAGTAGATTCGAATTCCAATGTTTATACAACTGGTGGGTTTACAGGATTTGTTGATTTTGACCCAGGTGCTTCGACATTTTTTATGACATCTTCTAGTGGTGGTGTAGACAGTGACATTTTCATTTCAAAATTGGATTCCCTTGGAAACTTTGAGATGGCTGTTCATATTGGCGGAAATGCCAGTGTTTATGCAAAATCAATTCAAGTAGATGAATTTGATAATGTTTTTATTACGGGTAGCTATGTAGGAACCACGGATTTTGAACCCGGTCCAGGAGTATATAATATGAGTACACCTAGTACAAATGGAGCTTTTGTCGAAAAACTACATCAATCATTGTTGGGTATTAACGAACTAAGTCAAGCAGGTCAAATTTCAATTTATCCAAATCCAACTTCTAGTTCATTTACCCTTTTTACTTCTGAGCAAATTAAAAATGGAAGCATTGAAATCTATAATAGAATTGGTTCTTTGGTGTTGAATCAAAAAATTACTAGTCAGCAAAATGCTATTGACTTAAAAAACTTTGCAACTGGAATTTACTTCGTGAAAGTAATGAGTGAAGGGAAGATTGTTGGGATGCAGAAGGTTGTGAAGCAGTAATAGGAGCATTGTAGGAATCCCCCTAGCCCCCTTCTTCAAAGGGGGAATTGATTCTGCTCAAAAGATTGTGGAAGAGTATAAATCAAATCATAAAAAATCATAATCGCCACAGGCGATAAAATCATTTTTATCATAATTATCATAAAAATCTGCGTTCCAATTTTTGACCAGCAACGAAATACTAATCCACAATCCCCATTTTCTTCATCAAAAACGAAGCATTCATAGTAGAACAAA
>CAYWAV010000050.1:0-27240 GCA_964456225.1 uncultured Chitinophaga sp.
ACTTCGTATTGTAAAATTTTAAAAGTAAAAAAATGGGACATTTAATTAAAAGCGCAAAGGCTAAAAGCGTATCTAAATTAACGGCAATTTCTGTATCAAAAGGAAATTTATCTGCTGTTGAATTAGAAAAGAATTTGTATAAGCCAATTTCGGAATTTAATTGGAAAGATGCTTCTCGTTCAGAATTGAATAAGGAGGTAATTTCTCATTATTCTAAATTGTTTGCATTATAAATAACTAAATATTATATAGTAAAAGAAGAGGTAAAACCCTCTTCTTTTTTTTTATACAAAAGGGTGGTACTATCTTCAGCTAAAAAACAGTCAGTCAAAAAACGTTCAGGTAACGATCAATACGATAATTTTGCTTTCCCTCACGGATTACAAGAAATTCATCCATATCGTATTTTAGTTAAGGACAAGAAAGAAAGGGAAAAAAAGTACGTTATTGAAATACATAGGTACAATGGCTTTGCAATGGTAAAGTTTTACCCACACCATTTAAAAAATAATCCCAAAAAATTTCAATTAAGAGGTAAAATGTTAGGCTATGAACTCACAAAGAGAACCATTTTAGCTATTATTTATGAATGCATGTTGTTGATGAGAGATTATTTAATTGTTAATCCGGATGAATTTGTTGGATATGTTGGACAAGCAGATGATAGAGATAATATTCGTAAACGAGAACAAGCTCAAAGATGTTGCATTTATAACATTTTAACCTCTTCTGTATTCAGTGATAAAGAGAAATATAAAATTTCATCAAGAAGACAATTTAAGGAGATCAACTTAAGGTTAATTAGACTTAAAAAATCTAAGCAAGATGGAAAACTTACAAAAAAACAAATGGAAAATTACAATTTGTTTTTAGATGTTTTTTCAAAATCTCCCGCATTACTTTATCAATTAATGACAGAGGTTACTCGAGAAAAAACCTTAAAGAGCGTTCAAGCGAGACTCGGAAAATCGTAATAATTTTTAAGTTTAACGAGTATTAATGTGGCCTATTTGTACCCCCTTAAATTCAATATCAGCTGAAACATACTGTAGTTAGCAATTAGACATAGTAAGTTACTTTATGTCACGGACATCCTTAACTGAAAGGTGAATTTTTTCAAAGTATAGCCCCTTCAGGAAACTGAAGGGGCTTTTTGTTTTATAAACAGTCTACTTCTGATAAGTTTTTTATTGGCTTTAAAAGTTCGAAATCATTTGTTTTATTTTTGAGTGAACCAAAACTTAAAACAATGCATCCAAATTATTTAATTATTCTAGCAGCGGCAATCGTGCCGATGGTAATGGGTTTTATCTGGTACAATCCCAAAGTGTTAGGAACAGCATGGATGAATGCTTCCGGGCTAACAGAAGAAAAAATGA
Source organism: uncultured Chitinophaga sp. (assembly GCA_964456225.1). GTDB lineage: Bacteria > Bacteroidota > Bacteroidia > 2-12-FULL-35-15 > 2-12-FULL-35-15 > 2-12-FULL-35-15. The sequence goes on from CAYWAV010000050.1 coordinate 1,380, forward strand.
AAGGCGCAAATATGGGCGTGGTTTTAGGAGTTTCTTTCTTGTTGAGTTTCATTCTTGCTTTTGTACTTCAATTTATTGTGATTCACCAATGGGGTGTTGTTTCAACACTTGCGGGAGACCCTAGCTTCCAGGATCCAACCACAGAATTAGGAATGTACTTCGCTGATTTTATGAATAAGCACGGACAAAATTTCAGAACATTTAAACATGGGGCATTTCATGGAACTTTTGCTGGATTAACAATAGTGCTTCCTATTTTAGGAACGAATGCTTTATTTGAAAGAAAAGGATTTAAATACATTGCTATCAATGTTGGTTATTGGACAATAACACTTGCACTGATGGGTGGAATTCTTTGTCAGTGGGCTTAATAAAAATTGACTAAGTAAATAAGTAAATAAAAAAAATCCCCACTCTATTTAGAGTGGGGACTTTTTAAATTTTAATTAAAATCAAAACATTACTTTGCTGATGCAACTACGTTGATGTTTATGTCAAAATCATTACTCAGTGCTTTGTCTCCCAATCCATCAAAGAAACTTGCAGAACCATATTTGATACCATATTTAGTACGGTCAACTACGATTTTTGCTATCGTTACAAACGTTTTTTCATCCATTTTAATCATAGCTGGAAATGCTATTTCGTTGGTTATTCCTTTGATAGTAAGTTTTCCGGTTACATCATAATCGTTACCTGATTTTAAAGTAGCTTTTGTCAATTCAAATGTTGCAGTAGGAAATTTATCAGTTCCGAAAAAATCATCTGCTTTTAAATGACCTACTAATTTACCGTTCCATTCTTTATCAGTTAAATCAGTACAAGTAATCGAAGTCATGTCAATTTCAAAAGTTCCTCCGGTGATGCTTTTTCCATCTGAAGTAATGTTTCCCTTTGAAATAGTAATTCCTCCTGCATGTTCTCCGGTTACTTTTCTTCCTACCCAAGCAGCTGTGGTGGATTTAGTATCAATTGCATAATTTACGTTTTTTGCTTTAGGGCTTGTAAAAGCGAATGCTCCAAGTGCAGCTACTGCAAGCAAGCCAAATGTCATTTTTTTAATCATTTTTTAAGGTTTTTAGAGTTTAACACGACAAATATATAAAATATATGTATATACATATAATGTTTTAACATATTTTTAACATTTTCCTGTTTTATAACCCCAAATTAACAAATGCTAGGCCATAAAAAGAATAAAATCGATAGTATCCTACTTATTATAGTTGAAAGGGCGGGATAAAAGGTTTGACACGAAACTCAAAATGGCAAATAGAAAGGAAATTGTTCTATTTGCCATTGAGAGCAGAAGTACAAAAGTTATTTTTTGAATTCTATAGAAACAGAATTAATACAATAACGTAATCCTGTAGAAGTAGGACCATCATCAAAAACATGTCCTAAATGTCCAGCACATTTAGCGCAGGTAATCTCGGTACGAATCATTCCATGAGACTTATCTTTTATGTAAACTACTTTTGTAGAATCCACAACATCAGAAAAGCTGGGCCAGCCACATCCGGCATCAAATTTTGTATCTGACTTAAATAATTCGGAGTTACATCCCGCACATACATACATCCCTTTTTCGGTATGTAAATAGTATTTGCCAGAATAAGGCATTTCGGTTCCTTTTTCCCTTAATACATTGTATTGTTCAGGACTAAGTGTTTTTTTCCACTCTTCTTCTGTTTTTACAACTTTGTTTGAATCGTTCATAGTAGGTTGGGGTTTTTGAGTTGTCTGTCCGGTTCCATTACAAGCAACCAGACTAAAAGAAACTAATAATAAGGCTATATTTTTCATGACTATATAATTTAGTAGCATATACGTATAACACTTGATAGTTGGATTTGGTTCATGTAATTCTCATCAAAGTTAAGGATGTTTATACAACATGCATTCTTGTCTTTCTATCATTTTTTTATTTATCTTTGGTTAAACTAAACTATAAAACTATGAAAAAAATCTACTTAATATTAGCAATATGCACATCTGCATTTATTACAAACGCACAAGTATTCTGGACCGAAAATTTTGGTACAGGATGTAATCAGGGACAATTAGCTAGTGCATTTACTGGAGCTAATGGTGCATGGACAATTGCTTCGACAGGAACAAACGATGCAACTGCTAACACCTTTTATATCGGAGCTCAGGAAGCAGGAAATGCAATTGGAACTTGTGGAACTGGGTGTACCGGAACAATTGATGCAACACTTCACGTTGGGAATGTTGCTATTGCCTTCGTTTCTTTGGCTGCAGATAATGGAGCATCTTATTTTTCAGGGGTGACAGGTGCTTGTTCCAGTTTAGGAATTTGCGCAACAACAAACAGAAGAGCAGAATCGCCTATTATTAACTGTACAGGAAGAACATCAATCACTCTTTCTTGTGGTTATATGGAAAATGGAGATGGAGTAAATGATGATGCTACTCTTTGGTATTCGGCAGACGGAGGTACAACCTGGACGTTATTAAATAATATGGCTAAAACTTTGTTTGGAACTTGTTCTCCACAAGGAATGTGGACTGCATATTCATTTGCATTACCAGCAAGTGCAAACAACAATGCATTTGTAAAAATTGGATTTAACTGGACAAATAACGATGACCAAGTTGGAACGGATCCTTCATTTGCGGTTGACGACATTGTATTGTCAACTCCTCCTACAGGAATTGCAGATGCATCTGCTGAATCACTTGAGATATTCGCTACTGGAGGCAACGTAATCATTAAATCAAATGATGTTGTTAATTTGCAAGGAGTATTTGATATGTTAGGAAGAACAATTACTTGTTCTTTGGAAAACAATACAATCAATTTAGAAACTCAACCTTCTGGAATCTATTTTGTGAGAGTTGATGTAAAAGGACAAACTTATACTAAGAAAGTATTTATTAAATAAAATCTAATTGCTTGATTACAAAAACGGGCTTCGCACTTTGGCGAAACCCGTTTTTGTAATTTTTGACTTTTAACTTAAGAGCTTTTGACTTTAATTAACCCGCCCAGCCTTCTCTATCCAAGCTTCTGTATTGAATAGCTTCTGCCAAGTGATTGGTTTCAATGTTTTCACTTGCATCTAAATCGGCAATGGTGCGTGCTACTTTTAATATTCTGTCATAAGCTCTTGCCGAAAGTCCTAATTTTTCCATTGCAGTTTTCAGAAGTTGATTTCCTGCTTCATCAATTTTACAAACTTCGCGCAATTGTTTGGAGCCAATTTGAGCATTGCAATGCACTCCTTCATTTTTCGTAAAACGTTTTTCCTGAACAGCTCTTGCTTTTATTACGCGACTTCTAACAGATTCACTTTTTTCTGATTTTCGTTCTTCTGCTAATTCGTTATAAGAAACAGGAGTAACTTCCACGTGAATATCAATTCTGTCTAATAATGGTCCGGATATTTTATTCAGATATTTTTGTACCGTTCCCGGAGGACAAACGCATTCCTTTTCGGGATGGTTGTAATAACCACAGGGGCAAGGGTTCATGGAAGCAACCAACATAAAACTGGCAGGGTATTCCACCGAAAATTTTGCTCTGGAAATAGTCACAACTCTATCTTCCAAAGGTTGACGCATTACTTCTAAAACGGTGCGTTTGAATTCAGGCAATTCATCTAAAAACAAAACACCATTGTGTGATAAAGAAATTTCTCCCGGTTGCGGAACTCCACCTCCACCAACTAAAGCAACATCTGAAATAGTATGATGAGGAGAGCGAAAAGGACGGATAGAAACCAAGCCAGTATTTTTCCCCATCTTTCCTGCAACGCTATGAATTTTTGTTGTTTCCAATGCTTCTTGCAAATTCATGGGTGGTAAAATAGTGGGCAATCTTTTTGCGAGCATTGTTTTTCCAGCTCCAGGAGGACCAATCAAAATTAAATTATGTCCACCCGATGCTGCAATTTCCAACGCTCGTTTAATATTTTCTTGTCCTTTTACATCCGAAAAATCGAATTCTGTTTCTTTCAATTTAGAAAAAAAATCATCTTCGGTATTGATAATAGTCCGAGTCAATTCAATATCGCCATTAAAAAAGTCAATCACTTCTTTAATGTTTTCTACTCCGTATACTTCAAGTCCGTCTACTATTCCAGCTTCTTCCGCATTTTGTTTGGGAAGAACAATGCCTTTAAATTTTTCGTTTCGGGCTTGTATAGCAATTGGCAAAACTCCCTTGATAGGTTGCAGACCGCCATCCAATGAAAGCTCTCCCATTATTAAATAATCCCCAATTTTATCGGAAAGAATTTGTTCTGAAGCCGCTAAAATGCCAACAGCAATGGTTAAATCATAAGCCGAACCTTCTTTGCGAATATCGGCTGGAGCCATATTGATAACAATACTTTTCCCCGGGATTTTATATCCATTATTTTTAAGAGAAGCAGCAATACGTTGCTGACTTTCTTTTACGGCACTATCAGGTAGTCCCACCATTAAAAAATTTACTCCCGGGATGATATTCGTCTCCACCGTTACTGTTGTGGCATTGATGCCATAAACGGCACTGCCATAGGTTTTCACTAGCATAATTTACAATTAATAAAATTTCGGGAGTAGGGGGCAAATGTACAAAAGTCCTTTCAAGATAGCCGTGTAAACACGGCTGTTTTTTGTCTATCAATTACTAAGAATTAATTGAATTTTAATTTTTTTATTCTACTTTTTGGTCGTACATTAGCTTAATAAATCAATAAAAAATAATCAAACCCAAATAAAATGAAAAAAATTGCTACACTTACATTGGGATGCTTACTTGGCTTAGCAGTTCAAGCACAAACATTCTCTGATGATTTTGAATCGTACACTTCCGGCATTGCTTTAGGGCCACAATCTCCTGATTGGAGAACATGGGCTGGAGCAGGTGGTGGTGCTGATGATGCTAACGTTGTTACAACAGATAATCATACAACTGCTGGTGCAAAATCAATCTACTTTTCTTCTACAAGTTCAACAGGTGGACCTCAAGACGTAGTTTTGCCTTTTACTGCAGGAGCACCTTTAAATACAGGTCAGTTTTCATTTAAATCTTGGTTTAAAGTTCCAACTGCTAAAACAGCATATTTCAATTTTCAAGGTACTTCTACAATGGGTGGAATGTATGTATTGGATTGTTTTATGACTGCTACAGGAGCTGTTCAAATTCAAAATTCAGGAACTATTGTTGCTAGCGGAACTCATCCGTTTGGTGCTTGGTTCGAATTAGAAATCACTGCTAACTTCAATTCAAATTCTTGGGAATTATTCATCAATGGTGTTTCTCAAGGAACATGGTCAAATGCAAACAATCAAGTTTGGGGTATCGATTACTACCCTGCTGATGCTGCTGCAAGTTTCTGGATTGATGATGTTGAGTATGATGTAACTCCTTACACCCTACCTGCATTAAATGCTGCTGGAAATTTATTAAACATTTCTAACGGATTGGTTGGTTCAACTAGATTACCTGCTGTAACCGTTAGAAATTTAGGAACAACGGTTATCAATTCATTTGATATTTCAATTACTCAAAATGGTGGAGCACCAGTAGTGAAAAATGTAACTGGTTTAACACTGGCTTCATTAGCTAATACTATTCAAACCTATACAGTTCCATTTACATTGGTAGCTGGTACAAACACTTTTGTTGCAACGATTAGCAACGTAAATGGTATGGGTGCTGATGGTGATGCTTCAGATAACGTTCTTACAACAGTTTTAAATCCTGTTACTCCGGCTGCTGGTAAAATGGTAGTTGCTGAAGAAGGAACAGGAACATGGTGTCAGTGGTGTCCAAGAGGTGCTGTTTACATGGATGCTATGGATACAAAATATTCAGGATTCATTGCTCCAATCGCAGTTCATAATGGTGACCCGATGACAGTTACTGCTTATGATGCAGCTATCGGTGCATTAATTGGTGGTTATCCAAGTGCTTTGGTAGATCGTTTACCGGAAATAGACCCAAGTGCAATTGAAACAGATTTCTTAACTCGTATTGTTGTTGCTCCTAAAGCATTTGTAATGAATGGTGCAACTTATAATTCTACAACTCGTGTATTAAATGTTTCAGTAACATGTACAAATCAAGCAGTATTAACTGGTAACTACAAAGTTGCTTGTGTGCTTACAGAAGATGATGTAACTGGAACTACTGGTTATGCTCAATCAAATGCTTATGCAGGTGGTGGCGCTGGACCAATGGGTGGTTTCGAATTATTAGCAAACCCAGTTCCTGCTTCACAAATGGTATACGATCACGTTGCTCGTTTCATTAGCCCTAGTTTCACTGGAATTGCAAATGCTCCAGGAACTACAACTGCTATTGGTGGTGTATTTACTTGGACATTCACATTTACTTTGCCAGCAGGATATGATGATACTCAAATTCACATTGTTGGATTATTCATGGATCCAACTGGTAAAATCGATAACGCTGCATCAACTACAATTCCTGAAGCAGTTGCAAACGGATTTGTTACAGGTTCGGGAGTTGGAATAAACGATATCGCTTCTGCACCAGATGCACAAGTGAGTATCTATCCAAATCCTTCTGCTGACTTGTCAACCATTGCTTTAAATCTTACAAAAGCATCTACTGTTTCTGTAGCAATTTATTCAGTAGACGGTTCTTTAATTGGAAGCAAAGCGTATGGTGAATTAAATGGAAACATGAATTTACCGGTTGATATGACTCCGTTTACTTCTGGAATTTATTTTGTAAATGTTACGATCGATGGAAATACTTCTGTATTGAAATTGATTAAACAATAATAGAAAGTAATTAATACTAAAAATCCCGCTCCGATTGTTTCGGAGCGGGATTTTTATGACATAAGATTGATCTTAAAGTGAAGCTTCTACTAAATGTATCAAGGAATGAATTACTTTGATGTGAATCTCTTGAGCTCTATCAGCATACTCACTGTGCGGGGCGCGAATCTCTACATCACACAATCCAGCTATTTTGCCTCCATCTTTTCCGGTTAAACCGATAATCAACATTCCTTTCTCTTTTGCTGAGGTGATAGCATTTATCACATTAGCAGAATTTCCGCTAGTACTAATCGCTACTAAAATATCTCCTTTGTTTCCTAATGCTTCAATATATCTTGAAAAAACTTTATCATACCCGTAATCATTCCCCACACATGAAAGGTGAGAAGGGTCAGAGATGGATACAGCCGGCAATGCTCTTCTGTCTTCACGAAAACGACCGCTCAATTCTTCAGCAAAATGCATGGCGTCACACATAGAACCACCATTCCCACAAGAAATAATTTTATTCCCCTTTTTTATGGCTTCCGAAAGCAATTTCCCTGCTTTTTCTATCCCTTCAATGTTTTTAGGCTCCGAAATAAACTGTTGTAATACCTTTTGGGCTTCGTTTAGGTTGTTTTCAATCAATGATTTGCTCATGGGTCATTTGGTTTTCAAAACATAAAATTAAGTCTTTTGGCATAACATTTGAAATTATTGCAAGGAATTTATATATTTACCCTATACTATTGTGGCTCAAGGCTCATAGTATCAAATTTTAAACTAATACATATGAAAAAAATCTTTACTACTCTAACATTAATACTAGGTTTAATAACTGTTGGAACAGCTCAAGGCACAAAAGCGGCAGTAGCAGAAGAAAGTAACTGCTATACAAAATGGGCTCAAAAATTTCAGGATAGAGGAGCTGAAGATGTTGCCGATGGATCTTATGCCGATGTTATTATCTCTATTAGAAATGGAGCAGATGCAGAGTGCTACAACGGTAAGTGTGACGTAAAAGACGGAAAGATTACTGCGATGTACATCAAATTAGAAGACAGTTCTTTCGAACAAATCAAGAGAAAATCGCGTTACGAAAATGTTCCTTTGGTTATTACTAACGGAATGTCTAGTCCGCTTTTAACAATGGAAAGCGAATTGATAAATGTTCTGTTTATAAAAAAGATAAAACCTAAAAAAGCAGGTTTTGTGAAAGCAGCTGAACCTACGGATGATTAAATAGATATTTTTATAATTGAAACGCCTCTTAGCTTTTTGCTAAGAGGCGTTTTTTATATTAAGAAACTGCTCATTTTTTTTTTCATACTACTTGTCACATGAAATACGCTTTGAAGAATACACTACTAAAGTAAACCCAAAGCAATGAAAAAAGGATGTGTATTACAGTTTCAAATGTTTTGCCTTTCCATAATTCTGAGGAATAACCGAAAAACTGAATAACTAATCGTATCGTCCAGAATATTCCTAATCCCAGTAGTAACTTCCTTCCCAGAGTTGTTTCAATTAATTCGTTTGAAGATGTGACGCATAATAATCCCATTAGAAAGACTATCAAAGCAATAAAAAAGGTATGAATGGTCATCATTTGTCGGTTGACTAAACTCAATGATTTAAGTTCTTTGTCCCAATTGAAATATTTTGGAAAAACAACATGTATCAATGCCAAGGCAATCATCAGTATTCCAATTGTTTTTAAATGAAGATGCATCTTATAAAATTAGTATTTAAAATTTAGGGACAACAAGTGAAGATAGACATAAAGGGAGTGAATTTAGTTTCTTTAAATGAAGTAAATCCTGCATGATCAAACGCTTTTTTCCATGTTTTTCGAGAAAAAAAGTGAGCAAAACCTACTGAGAATGCCATAAAATTTGGAAAATCACGCAAATGTTCTACCATAATCACTTTTCCATTTGGTTTGCAAAGTCGGTAACACTCTTTTAAAAATTGAACCTTTTCTTCATGTGATCTAATTTCATGAGCAGCCGAGAGCAGAAAAATAATGTCAACCGATTTATCTTTTAAAGGTATAGAGTTGGATTTTATTTGCTGAGTACCAGGATATACTAAACTTACTTTTCGCGCTCTTATAATTGCGGGCTCGGTATGTTGTTTGGCATTATAAAAATCAAAAACTTTTAAATCGGATTGAGGGAAATTATTTTTAATGATAAAACTCGTTTCATCAAAACCAGCATTAATGTTAAGAATTTGATTTGAACTAGAATCTGTAAGGGAGCAATTTTTCAACCAATGGAAATCATAATATCCAGAAAAGTCATATACATAAGCAGATACTATTAAAGGCATTATTAAACCGTATAGAAAAGATGCGACAATCAACCAATAGATAAGGCCTGACCATTCAATAAATACATGGCTTGTTATTATTAAAGCTAAAACGCCAATGCCTATTACATAAAAGTGACGGTTAAAACTTAAAATATTTAATACGCCTTGGAATGGTCTTCTCCTTATTTCCATTGTTCAATTTTACCTTTTTTCCAATAATATGGAATGTTTTTAATAATAAAGGCATTTGCCAAACAAACGTTTTGAAGTTTCAATGAACTTAAAAACGCAAAATTATAGTCTTTAATTTTTACAGGAGCAGGGGTCCAGTTTTCTCTTACGCCTTCAATAACTAGCACTTCTCTAGTTATTTTGTTATAGGTAAAAGTAAAAGGCAAAGGTCCCGCAAACCTTCGTGCTTCTTTCCAGTCTGTAAATGGCGAATGCTCCGGTAAAGAAATTTCTTCTTCCGTTTTATCAATCGTAATTTTGAATTTTGAAATGACAGAGTTTATTTCTTTTGTATTGAGTCTTTCAATTTGATTGATATCGGTGGTTGTGTAATTGTAATGGGTGAATACGTTGCCCATAAACTCCATTTTCTTTTTGTCCGTTTCAGATTTCAGAATGTATAAGCCACGTAAATTTTTTCCGGTTTTGTTTCTATAACGAACAAATACACGATAACCAATCAGAAAAAAATCGTTGCCCATAAATTTGGGAAATCCTTTTGGTCGCAAATCTTTTGTCTGAACCATGGCAATTGCAATAAATGCCCATTTGTCTTGAAATGTGTCAAGCGTCAAGCATTCAGGAATAAGATTTTGAAGTTGTTCTTTTGGAACTGCAAATGTTAAAACAAGCGAACTTTCAAAAAACGCTTCTACTGCAAATGGATGATTTTTTAGAAATGAAAGCATTAGGTTTGTTGGGTTATTTTTTTGTTGAGATGAAATTCATTGTAATATATTACTAAAATTAACAAGAAAGCAAACATAGAATTCATTTTTCCCCAAAGTAATAAGTCTGGGACCAAAATATACTCCAGTGTGTTCATTGTCGCCACAACAGCTATTTGTACAACAGCGTTTATTCTAGTCTTAAAACCACTTAAAATCCAAATGGCCATAAAAATTTCTGATAACCCGATTGAAAATGTAAAGAGCCTTGAATAGTCGTTGCCTAAAATTCTTGAAACTATTTGTTCGTGTCGGGGAACAAGATTTAAAACTTTACAAAATAATCCGTTTGCGATCCAGACTGTCGCAATACAAAAGGTCAATAGTTTGTGAATTTTATTGTTTGTCATCATTAATCTTGTTGTTCTTTTCTTCTAATGCAATTCTTATTTTTTATGATATAAAAAAAGCCCCGAGTCTTAAACCTCGGAGCTTTCTATAATTTTCTAAAACTCTTATTTAGCCAAAACCAATTTTTGAACTAATTTTTGAGTGTCATTTTTAATAGTGATGAAATAAGAACCTGCATTCAAATCAGCAACATCTACATTTACTATTTGTCCTTGTACAGGATTTGAAATAGAATGTATTTTCACTAATCTACCAGTTACATCTGTAATTTCAACAACAGTTAATGAATTCATGTTATAACCAAATTCAACATTCACATAAGTGCTTGCAGGGTTTGGATAAATCAACACACCATTGTTTTCAGAAGCAGCAGTAATTCCTGTTGCAGTTGATACCGTTGCAGTAACTGGAACTCTTGCACTAACACAATTAGTAGTTGCAGTTTGAATTTTCCAATCATAGTAATAGTAATAAGCTGAACTACTTGTTGTTGTTCCTGTCCATCCGTTTGTTACAGATACTAATCCTGCAGTAGTATAAGGATAAGTTATTGCTCCACCAGAATTTCTTTTTAAAGATGGGGTAGTAGGTTGTGTTAAACGATAACCAACTCCCGGAGTTAATGGGAAGTTTAAAGTAATAACAGAAGAGTCGATAGGAAGACTTGCTGTTGTGAATGTATTAAGAACCGTACCCACATTGTTTCTTAATTGAATAGTACGTGGACCTGTTGTAGTTGCATAAACTTTAACAGAAACAAGAGTACAAGCAGCAAGTACGTCAAAGTCTAATCCTCCGTTTACCCCGCTTGTTCCAGAACTAGACCCATTTGCACGTCCGCCATTGTTCGTTGATCCAGCATAACTTGTTGTTTCATCCACAAAATAAGTAGTAGTTGTACTAATAGTAGGAGTAGTGTAAGCCGTTCCTGTCATTAAAGATGAGCCTCCAGTTGAAGCAGCATACCAATTTAATGTTCCACCTGCACCTGCTGCACTTAAATTAAATGTTGCAGGACCAGGACCAGTAGCGCCTGTTGTTGTAGGACTAGGTGCTGCCAAAACAGAAACTACAGTTGGTGCAGAAGTCCATGCCTGACATAAACCTGTTGTAGTTAATGAATATGTTCCAGATGTTGGTGGATTAATTGTTTGTGTTGTTCCAGTATATCCGGAAGGGCCTGTCCAGCTATAAGCAGCAGCAGCAGTACTTGTTAAAGCAAGTGTGCCAGCACAAGAATTTGGTCCAGAAGAAGTAACAACTGGCGTTTCATTTGGATTTAATACCGTAGTTACAGTTGGCGAAATGTTTGTACAACCTGCAGCGTTTGTCACTTTCACGTTGTAATTTCCTGTTGTGCTAACTACAATAGAAGGAGTAGTAGCTCCATTTGACCATAAGTAAGAAGTGTATCCTGCTGGAGCGTTAAGTGTAACCGAACCAGCAGTACAAAATGCATAAGGGCCGGGAATTACGTTGCCTGTAATGGTGCAACCACTTTCTAGAACCGTTACAAACTGATCGGCTGTTAAAGGGCCTAATGAAGTTGTTCCTCCTGCAGGCCAATCTACAACAGCAGAAGTAATTGTTGTTGCAAAACCTAAACCAAAATGCAATTGCATAGAGTTAGCAGTTCCATAAGTTTCACCTGCTCTAACTTCACGAATTTGTGTTCCGAATGCCCCTGTGATTGTTACACGAGCACCAATGGCATTTGGGTTACTTATTGTGCCTGTTAAGTTAAAAGTAATAAAGTGATTACTATTCTTATTGTTCAAATACAATACATCATCATCAGTAGTAGATGGTGAATTGTATATGTTACCATAAGAAGTTTGTAAATCAATAAAACCATCGTGATTTAAATCACCGGTTGCAAATGATAATAAACCGCCTAAGTTTGGAAGTACACCTGTAACTGGAGTAAATGTCATGTCCCCGTTATTGTGCCACATATACCACTGAGATCCTGAAATCATAATGTCTAAGTATCCGTCATTGTCAAAATCTTCAACAATAGATTCAATTGGATCAATGGATGTCACCCATCCTGTTGATGATGTAATGTCTGTGAAATTACCTGCACCATCGTTCTCTAGAATTTGTCCGTTTTCACCATGATTTGTCATTACCACATCAAAGTCGCCATCATTATCTAAATCACCAAAACTGGTTGTCCATGTTTGTTTGAAGTTTGAAATTTCAATTCCATAAGTTGCAGCTTGTTCGGTATATACGTTACTTCCGTTGTTTACGAATAAACGATCTCTTCGTCTTTGATCAGATGAACTTGTAGCTGATTGACGGCAATGTGCGATGTATAAATCCAAATCGCCATCGTTATCAAAATCCAACCAAACACTTCCATAATTTCCAGAATCGTAAGGGTCACCACTGTATGTCATTCCAGGATTTATTTCAGTGTTAATTAACGATGTAGTTAAAGACAGTGTACCTGAATTGTTTTTATAAATTTTCATGTAATCATTGTCGTCACATACGGCTAAGTCAGCCCAACCATCATTATCAATATCACCAAAAGTGACGTTTTGAACGAAGTAAGAACCACCTAAAGTAGTTTGTGTTTTTGTGATTGTACTTCCAGACCAAAAAAGTTTAACTAAATACATTGTGCCATTAACTCCGGTAGCAACATCTTTCCAGCCATTGTGGTCAACATCTGCAAGAGCCATTCCCCAAACATTTGAACCACCTGTAATCATTCCCAAATCGTAATTGGTAAATGTTCCATTTGCGTTTTGCAAATCAATCACCAAACTTTCTGATTGATCCATTTTAACGATGTCATCAAGACCATCGTTATTAATATCGACCACTGAAATTGCACAACCACTGCGGGTTAAGTTTGAAATTAAGCTGTTTGAGTTAGTGAAAGCAAACTGTGCGTTAGTGCTAAGAGTACCTAACACACAAAGTGATGCTAAAAATAACGACTTGTGGAAAGTAGTTTTTACCATGATTTGGTTTTTTGTTTAGTTAATTGATTCGTTTAGAGATAAATAAAGTAAATGAAAATATTATGATTTTACAACTTTTTTATAGATTATTTTCTTCCCAGTCATTATCCGCAAGTAATAAATTCCAGAAGATTGCGGTAAATAAAGGCTCATGGATGATTGGAAGCCTAAGTTTTGGTGTTCCGACTCCAATTTCCCTTCGGAGTTAAAAACAGCTACCGATTTTATCAAATTTCCGTATTCGGAAGAAATATAAATCTTTCCATCCATAGATATAGTCGGCCATGCGTTCACTTCCTGATTAGCCGAAAAAGTGTTTATACCCAAAGGAATAAGTACATTGTTTAAACTGTCTTGTGCAACCAAAATTGGCGATTGGTCAGCAGCATTGTACATGCTTTCAAATGCATTTATTTCAGGTGTTGAATAAGTAAACATATTATCCACCCATTTTGGTGGAACAGATTGGTAATAGACTTTCGATTTGATATTGATATTTCCTACCACTCCAGCTAATGGTACTGCAAAATGCACCCAGTCAACACCACTTCCTTCAACAGTGGCTATTTTATTAAAATCGGCATCGGCAACAGCGTCATTCGAAACTTTAACAGTGTCGTAAACGGAAGAAGAAGACGTGAATCCCAATGGCGGAATACGATTGTCTTTTAATAAAATGGCAGCACGTTCTAATACAGATGTAAAATTACCGCCCACATCTCCAGGAACTAATTCATAAATCTGCGGAACATTTGATTGATTGATTGCATCGTGATGTATTTCGAAATTTGAATTTTCGCCAATCACACGGTATTGATTGTTGAAAATGCCGGATTGAAAAACGGTGTCTCCCATTCCATCAATAACTACAAATTGTAAAACGGCTCTGCGAGAAGGGTAGCCGGAAGGAAATTTATGTCCTGCTTTATTTTTCAACATCACTTTAAAATAAGCTGTGTCAGCAGTAATGCTCACTTGTTGCAAATCAAAATCCAAGGTTTGTTTCTGCAACATCGCAATTGTTGCGACAATAGTGGAGTCAAAACTTTTATCAGGAACATAAATATTCAAAGCAGTTTTGTTTGCTTTAATTAAGTTGAGCATAAAAACATTGGAACCCGCAAACGAATGCTGATTGAAAGGTGTGCGTGGAGTTAATCCTGTAAATCCATTTGCAATAATTATTGGATCTTCAATTTTTGGCATGTGACAAGTTTGGCACTTAATGCTGTTCGTAGGATAATCTGAATTTACATATTCGTGGTAAGTTGCTTGTTCAACAAAATGTCCGCCTGTATAAGCTCCAGCTAAATCTACTGATTCGGTGATGAGTGTATGACAAGAAGAGCAAACTTTTGATTCATCCATGTGCGGACTGTAAACAGGAGTTATTCCTTCATACAATTGCATCGGTCCAACAGAAGGCGCTGTAAACGGTCCATATTCCACTTTGTTAGTGTCGTAAGGAATAATTCCAGAATAGGTAAAACCAACATTTGGTGCAATCATGTGACAAGCTCCGCAAGAAACTCCATCCAGTCCTAGTGTATCGGTTGCTAAGTCGCTTAAGTTGTAAAAAGGGTTGCCATGAAACATGGAGGTGTATGCACCCATTGGTGCGTGGCAATCCAAACATTTATTTTGCAATGCTCCGGCATGAGCAGGGTTGATAGTTATTTCATGTGTTACTTTTGCTTTCCAAAATGGATCTTTTGCAGACAGTGCCATCATAGAGCTTTCCCATCTATCCACTAAATTCACATCTTCTCCGGCCTCGTTAATGTTTGCTACTCCTGCAGAATCAAATCCATGACAACCTCTACAACTTGAGGAAGGCAGAAAAAATTCTCCCGGAGCGATGGGGGCACGTGTAGGAATTCCTTTGTACGCATCCAATTGCGACTGTGTGTGAAATTTTTTAACTGGATTTTTTGAAGAAGCAGAATTCATAAACTTGAACGCTACAGCAAATCCTACAATAACAAAAAGAATAGTAATTTTTTTGATGTTCATGCAATAAATGTTTGATAACAAATATATAGAATAAACATTGCAATAAAAAGGGAATATAGACGAATGCTATAATATTGAGGGCTGAAAAAATAGCCCTCTACTTTTTCAAGAAGAGGGCCATGTGAGGTTTTATTTGCCTGAGCGTTTTTTGAATTCTTGGATTCCTTCGTCCATCCAGTTGATGTATTCAGGGATGCCTGATTGATATCCTCTAGGAGCGTTTAATACTTTTTCTTCATGATCGATTAATACATACAAAGGCTGTGTGCTTGTTTTGTACAATGTTTCTTCCATGTACTTAAATTTATCTCCAACTGTTGTAATCTCTCTTTCTCTTCCGAACCAAAATACTTTCATGTAATCTTTTGGGTCCAATTCTGCTTTTTCATCCACAAATAAAGAAACAAGAACAACGTCATTATTTAAAAGCTGAGTTACTTTTAAGTCTGGCCAGATGTAGTCTTCCGTTTTACGGCAGTTGGCACATTGCACTCCAGTAAAATCGATCATCAATGGCTTTCCTACTTTTTTAGCATAGGCTAAAGCATGATCATAATCGTTTTTGAAATGTACAATTCCATTTTTGCTTGTGTGAATATAAGGAGCAAATTCAGGGTCAATATTTGTTGTGTGTGCTGAAGTGCTGGCAGAGGAACCACCAAATCCATGAGGAGATTCAGAATATTCGTAGGCAGGTAATACTCCACTGAATATCTTTAATGGCGCACCCCACAATCCCGGAATCAAATAGACAGTGATGAATAATGGAATCATAATGATAAATAGGCGAGTTACGGAAAGATGTTTTACTTCGCTATCGTGTGCTGTTTTAAATCCACCAATCAGGTAAATCGTCATTAAACCAAAGACAACAATCCATAAAGAAATAAAAACTTCTCTGTTTAAAATCCCCCAGTTGTAAGCAACATCAACATTGGATGCAAATTTTAGTGCAAGTGCTAATTCTAAAAATCCCAATGTAACTTTTACAGTGTTTAACCATCCGCCACTTTTTGGCATAGAGTTAAGCATAGAAGGAAAGAAAGCGAACAATCCAAATGGTAATGCTAATCCGGATGAAAAGCCAAACATTGCCCAAAATGCTCCGGATTTATTTGTACTTTCAGATGCAGCAACCAAAGCATTCCCAACCATTGGACCCGTACAAGAAAAAGAAACAACCACTAGTGCCAAGGCCATAAAAAAGATTCCCGCAAAACCACCTCTGTCTCCTTGAGCATCAATTTTATTTACAAAAGCGGATGGTAATACAATTTCAAATGCGCCTAAGAATGAAGCCGCAAAAACCAAAAGCAAAACAAAAATTACAAAATTAAATCCTGGACTTGTAGCAAAAGAGTTCAACGCTCCACCTCCCCAAAGGGCAGAAATTCCTAGTCCTAATGTTACAAAAATTACAATAATAGACAGTGCATATAAAACAGCATTCAATTTCCCTTTTGCTTTTGTTTTACTTCTTTTTAAGAAGAAACTCACGTTCATTGGAATTAAAGGGAAAACACAAGGTGTAAATAATGCAGCAAATCCCCATAAAAAACCAGTTAAAAAAATCGACCACCAAACACTGTCTAGTGATGTGTCTTGAACTTCGGATGTTAATTTAGTGGCAGTTGCAGCAACTTTTTTATCTGGGGTATCATTTTTTACTTTTTTGATTTCTGTAGCTGAATTGTTTTTTAATGCGAAAGCTTTTGCTACTGCTTCAGAATCAATTATAAAATTTGCTCCATTTCCTTCAACTGGAACTAGTCTTACTCCTTGTTTACCACACTCAGCACTTCCTTTTAATTTAAATTCAAATGGAGTGGCAGGAGGGAAGATACATTTCTCTTCGGTGCAAGCTTGGTATTCATATTTTCCTTTTACAACAACTTCTTTATCGGTTTTTACTTTTATTTTTTGTTTGAATGTAACCGTCTTTTCAAAATAAAGAACTTCCATTTCAAACACTTTGTCCATAGCTTTAATCGGACTTCCTTCTGTTGGCTTTCCTACTGCTTCATAGTCATTGCTTTTGTCAACAAAAATATTTGCTGGCATTGGTCCATCCGCACCACTCTGATTTAATGAGTATACATGCCAATGTAATTCTATTGTACCAGTGAATTGAATTTCATATTCGCATTCACTAATTTTTTTACTGGATAATTTCCATTTTACAGGGTCTACAATCTGAGCTGTGCTCGTGTTTAAAATAAAAATGCCCGTAAGCAGAATAAAAAATCTGAAAATATTTTTCATGGGTAGAAATTAAATTACTTTTTATTTGAACGTGGTAAATATAAAAAAATAGCCCCGAAACATCGGGGCTATTTTCAAAATATTATTAGTAATTGATAGCCAAATAGTGTTAAAAGAGGAATAGAAATGAATGCACTAGGCCTTTACTTCATGTATTCGATGGATAGGAATTACAACACCTTGTTTTAAAATGACCCGTTTGTCGGTTACGCCCCAAACCGTAGTATTCACTTGTTTGATGCCTTCCGAATCCTCGAAAATTATCTTTATCTTATTGTGTTCCAGGTTTCCCAATTTTAAAGCTCTTTCAAGATTGGAAATTCTGTTTTTAATTTCTTCTTTCGAAGTTAAAACATCAGTATCAGGAAACTTTAACCCACTGATATTCTCTTTTTCAATAGAAATTGGAGATAGTTGTGTAGCGTTTGTCATGGCGAGAGCGTTTAATTAGTGAAATTAAATCAAAGACAATGGGATTGTACGAGCAATTTAGGATTGCGTTACAAATTGTGCAAATCTTTTAAGACTTATTATTAGGAGTCAGGTCGGTTAATATCTTCAAAAATTCATCCGATTTCTGACTGCCAATGCGGTATTTTAGGCCATCTTTATCGGTCAGTTCTAGGGCGTCATTGCCCTGTGTAAAAAAACGAATTTTGTTCTTAAAGTGAAGGTTGTAAACAGGTCGGTTGAGCAAATATTTGCTGTATTTCACTTTTTTTACTTCAACTATATTGCTCAGTTCAATTTTTACTTTTCTAGAGGTCCATAAGCCATCCAAAATCAAACTGTTTCCTATAATTTTCGTGTGAATGTGCAATACGAAAATCAATATTAATGAAAGTACCATTAATATAATACCCATTAAGAAGAATAATTGTCCCGAATCTTCATCCACTGGAGATGCCGGAATTTCTACCATTGCTACATCTACAGGCTTAGGATTCTCGCTCCAATAATACAAAACAAAACAAAACATCGCCAAAACGGTGCGCCAAAGTATCGACCATTTATTGTAGCCGATATACTGTTTTTCTTCAAATAGGATTTCCTCTTGCATTGTGCTTCAAAGTTATGAAAAAACCTGTTGTATCGAATAAATCTTCTTCGTTTTATCAGTGACTTTAAAACGATCATCCAATCTCAACCCAATTACCCAAACAATCTGGTTGTCGGAAAGAAGCAACAAAGTGTTTTCTTTTTCAAGTATGGAAATTTTTTTATCTATAAAAAAATCGCTCAACTTCTTTTTGCCTTTCATTCCCAATGGATAAAATGCATCTCCTTTTTCCCATTTACGAATTTCTAAAGGAAATTTTAGCTTGTTAAAATCGATGTTGCCAATATAGTTAGGAGAACGGAGTTGGGTGTTAGGAGTTTTGGCTAGTACTTTAAAATGAAAAGTTGCTCCCTCTAAAAGTAATTTAGTTTGATTTTTTTTAATTTGAAAACTTTTGTTTTGCTTCTCCTTTCTTCCTTTTTTTTCTTCCTTCTCTTGACTCCCTTCTCCCGACTTCCGACTCCCAACTAATAAAAAATCTCTATCCTTAATCAACCGATGTGTTGGAGAATAAAATTGCTTTCCTGATTGTCTGTTTAGGCTTCCAATAATCTCGTTAACGGTTGCAGAATTAAAACCAAGTGGATATAAAAATTCAAATAAGTACGCTTCCAGTGGTTTTAGTTTTTTCAATTCTTTAATAGTAATGCGAATCCCGTTTTCATCTTCTGTTATGATTTTCGAACGTTTGTCCGCAATTGCTTTTTTATAAACTTTTTCAGTATCCCTTAGTCGTTGAATGTCTTCAGCAATTGTTTTATGAATGTTTGGATTCAATTCTTTTAAAAGAGGAATAAGCTGATGCCGAATTTTGTTTCGTACATATTTATCAGATGCATTACTACTATCTTCTCTATGTTTTAATTTGTTTTTTTTTGCAAAGAGTTCAATTTGTTCTTTGCCTGTAAATAATAGAGGCCGAATAATGTTATTTTGTTTTGGTAAAATACCATGTAAGCCGGAAATGCCTGTCCCACGTATTAAATTGATAAAAAAGGTTTCAATAGAATCGTCTTCGTGGTGAGCAGTTGCAATGTATTTATAATCGAATTGAATTCTGATTTCTTCAAACCATTGATAACGTAATTGTCGTGCTGCAACCTGAATAGATAATTTATTTTTTTTAGCAAATGCTGAGGTGTCAAATGCAACGGAATGAAATTGAACTTCGTATTTCTCTGCTAATTCCTCCACAAATAATTCATCAACATCACTTTCTCCTCCTCTCAATTGAAAATTACAATGAGCTATTCCAAATTTTAATCCGGCTTGATGAAATAATTCACATAAAACAATAGAGTCGATTCCTCCACTTACGGTCAATAGAATACTATCCGTTTTTGAAAACAGTTTTTCTTTCTTGATGTATGTACTGAATAAATTAAGCATAATACAAATTTACACTTTAGAAACGATTTAGGTTTTACACACCCCTAACTCCTCTCAAGAGGGGAATAGATTTCATTTATAATATTGTTATCACACACTCATTACAATTAGTAGTCACTTCGAGCGGAGACGAGAAGCTATAATGCTATTTAACAGTAAGCACCTCAAACATCGCTTTTGCTTTCAATAAACATTCTTCATATTCCAATGCTGCTTCTGCTTTATCCGTTATAGCACTTCCTACCATAAAGGATAAATACTTGTTGTCTGAGTTATATAAAATACTTCTTATAACAACATTAAAATCGAAATCCCCTTCAGGAGAAATATAGCCAACAGCTCCGGAATATAAACCACGCTTAGTACTTTCATGTTCTTCAATAAGTTCCATTGCGCTAATTTTAGGAGCTCCGGTCATGGAGCCCATCGGGAACATGCTGTTTACAATTTCTGTAAATGAAACTTTATTGTCGATTTCACAACTTACAGTAGAAATCATTTGATGAACTTGTTTAAACGAATATATTCCAAACAATTCATCCACTTTTACACTTCCTTTTTTTGCAATGCGAGATAAGTCGTTTCTCACCAAGTCGACAATCATCACATTTTCACTTCTTTCTTTTGTGTTGTTAAGCAATTCGTTTTTCAATTGCTCATCTGTTTCTTTGTTTTCAGAACGTTTGATGGTTCCTTTGATTGGCTGCGAAATAAGTTTGTTGACACGTTTTTGTAAAAATCTTTCAGGGCTGGCACAAAGCAAATAGTGTTTTCCAAATTTGCAATATGCCGAAAACGGAGCTTCGGAAATAGTATTCAGTTTTTTGTAAATATCAGCTGTGTTTATTTCAGCATTTTCTGCAAAAAATTCCTGACAAAAATTAATTTCATAAATATCACCTTTACAGATATGTTCTTTTAATTTTTCTACCGAATGAATATATTCTTCTTTGGTGATTTTTAATTGAATGGCAAGTTTTTTTTGTTCTTCGGATGTTTTTTTACTTTCGGATGAAAATGTAATATCAAAAATTTCGTTTGCTTCCTTCTCAGATACAAATACGTCATCATAAAAAACAGATACAATTTCGTTTTGTAATTGCAAAACCACCTTTGGAGAAAAGAAGTGAAGCAGTGGAAGGCTTAGTCTGTCGTCATTCCTGGAGCTTAATTGTTCAATTTCGTTTTTTAGATCGTATGTGAGATATCCAAACAACCAACCTTTACTTGTATTGCAAAATTGTTGCAATTCGGATAATGCATTTTGCGAACTGTGAATGCAGATTTCCTGTGTTACGCCAACAGCAATCAGTTTGGATGACAATAAATATTTTTTATCATTCTCGCTTTCATTTGAATCAAACACACATATGTTATTAAAGTGCTGATTAAGCCCATCAATATTGATGTTTTGATGTGTTGCTGAGCGTGTATAAGTTTGTTTTTTTAGCACACGTAAAGATAGTTTTTCAATTTCAATTGCACGAAAATCATTTTCGACCGAATTAAGGAAGTTCTCAGCCTCCCTTTTTTCTCCCACTAGCTCAAAAGCTAACTCATTCAGTTTTTTGTTATTTCAAATAACTCTTTATTTAAAGCATTTGTAGAAGCTTTAAATGAATTTTATTTGCCAAATAGTTTATTGATTTTTAGTTCCTTTTTTTGTTTAAAAACAGAAAGTTTTCAACAAAGTGGTAAATTGTGGTAAAAAGTGGGAAAATTGTCTTTATTTTTACGGCTTAAAGAATAAAACCACAATGAATAGCCTATTTGGAGTTTATGAGTGCAATGCTGATGCGAAAGGACGCGTAATGCTTCCTGTTGCCTTCAAGAAGCAGCTCACGAAGGAGTTGAAGGCTGGCTTTGTGATGAAACGAAGCATTTTCAGTAAGTCGCTAGAGCTTTATCCAATGGGAACTTGGAATGAAATGGTGAAAGAGGTAAACAAGCTAAACAAGTTTGTGAAAAAAAATGTAGAGTTCATTCGCATGTTCAACTACGGTGTTGTCCCAGTGGATTTAGATGCTTCAGGGCGACTGTTGATTTCAAAGGATATGATGTCGTTTGCAGGAATGAATAAAAACATTGTTATGGCAGCTGCTGGTGACAGAATTGAAATCTGGGATAAAAAAGCGTACGAGAAATTTATTAATAGCAGCACTGCAAACTTTGAAAAACTTGCTGAAGATGTTATGGGTGGGATTTCAAATAATGAAGAAGAGAAAAAACAATAATTGAATTCGCAATGAACGATTATTATTCGAATCATGAAGTGAAAAACACCCCTCTCTTGTTAAGATGGATGAAGGGAGAGGCAGATGCAGTATCATAATCCAGTTCTTTTAAAAGAATGTATTGAAGGTTTAAACATCAATCCCGCGGGAATATACGTGGACGTGACATTTGGTGGTGGCGGACATTCTCGTGAAATTTTAAAGCACTTAACAACCGGAAAATTGTATGCTTTTGATCAGGACGATGATGCTGTGAAAAACCAAATCGATGACGAACGATTTGTACTTATCAAACAAAATTTCAGGTATCTGAAAAATTTTTTGAAAATGTACAATGCACTTCCGATTGATGGTTTGTTGGCCGACTTAGGTGTTTCATCACATCAGTTTGATGAAGCAGAAAGGGGTTTTTCTATCCGCTTTAATGCAAAATTGGATATGAGAATGGACCAAAATGGAAAACAAACAGCTGCTGATGTTTTAAATACTTATAGCGAAGAAGAGCTGAAGCGAATTTTCAAATTGTATGGCGAGGTTGATAATGCTGGTTATTTAGCATCCATCATTTTTCATAACAGAAAAGACAAACACATTGACACCGTGAACGATTTGAAAGTGATGATTACAAAGTGTGTGAAAAAAGGCAGAGAGAATCAGTATTACGCTCAAGTTTTTCAAGCATTAAGAATAGAAGTGAATAAAGAGTTGGACGTTTTGCAAGAGCTGTTGATTCAAAGTTTAGAAGTATTAAAGCCCGGAGGAAGATTGGTAGTGATTTCTTACCACTCATTAGAAGACAGATTGGTTAAAAATATAATGAGAAGTGGAAAATTTGAAGGAGAAGTGGAAAAAGATTTTTTTGGAAATCAATTAACACCCTTTAAGCAGATTACAAAAAAACCAATGGTGCCTACTGCAGAGGAAAATGAAATAAATAGTAGAGCAAGAAGTGCAAAATTACGAATAGCGGAGAAAAAGTAATAGGCAGTTGGCAATAGGTGGATTTTGCAAAGGTAGAGTGATAAAAAAATGATTGAAGCAAATTGTTATTTAGGTTATAGACAATAAGAAACAGAAAATATTAAAGCGAGCAGAATCTTTGCCAACTGCCCAACTGAAAAATTGCCAACTGAAAAATGGGAAACAAGTTTAAAGAACAACCAAAAGTAGAAGAACCAAAATCTGAAAAGCCTGTAAAGGAAAATAAGATGGTGCGTTCTGTTGCTAATGTTGTGAGTGGGAGTTTTCTTTCTCAGGAAGCAACACTTAAGAAATTGCCTTTCATTTTCTTTTTATCATTTCTGGCTTTGTGTTACATCGCAAAAGGATATTATGATGATGATCAAGTAAGGAAACACAATCGCTTGACAAATGAAATTAAAGAATTTAGAACTCAATATATAGTTGTAAAAGATTCATTGGTCATATTAAGCAAACAAACAGAAGTTGCAAAAGCATTGGCTGCACAAGCTACAGGAATAAAGGAGTCGGTGGTGCCTCCTAAAAAAATATTAGTACAAATAGTTAAGACAAACTCAAAAGTAGATTAAGATCGTTGGAAGTTAAAAAAGACATACTGTGGCGTGTATATCTCATATATTTTTTTATATGCCTCTTTGGTGTCGCTATTATTTCCAAAATTTTTATCATCCAATTTTCTGAAGGAGAAGAGCTAAGAGCTCAGGCAGAACGATTCTCAACCAGGTTTTTTGATATTGAAGCAGTACGTGGCAACATCTATGATGCCAACGGAAGTTTATTGGCTACTTCTTTGCCTTATTTCGAAGTAGGAATGGATGTAAACACGGAAGCTATTTCCGAAGAGTACTTCTACGAAAACATAGACTCTCTTTCTCTTTGTTTGGCAAATCTTTTTCACGACAAATCTTACAAGGATTATAGAAAACTGCTGAAAAAAGCACGTGACCGTAAAGACAGATGGGTGGTGCTTCAACGCAATGTTTCTTATACCGACTTGCAGAAGATGAAAAAGTTTCCAATTCTGAGAAGAGGAAAAAATCGTGGAGGATTTGTTTATCTGCAAACAAATAAACGTGAACGTCCTTTTCAGTTTTTAGCTGCTCGTACGATTGGCAAAGTAAACGAAAATGGAACAGGGAAATCGTATGGTTTGGAAGTTGCTTTTGATAGTGTGCTTCAGGGAAAGAGCGGACAACGTTGGATGCAAAAAATTGCAGGAAATGTATGGCGTCCAATTAATGATGATAATGAAATTGATCCAGAAGATGGAAACGATATTGTTTCTACAATCGATATTAATGTGCAGGATGTTGCAGAAAATTCATTGATGAACTCCTTGAAAAAGCATGGTGCAGATCATGGTTGCTTGGTGTTGATGGAAATAAAAACAGGTGAAGTAAAGGCCATTGCAAATTTAAAACGCACCAAAGATTCTACGTATGTAGAAAATCTAAATTATGCTATCGGTGTTGCAACAGTTCCCGGTTCTACATTCAAGCTTCCTTCTTTGGTTGCTGTGATGGAAGATTTTAATGTAAGCTTAAATGAGGTTGTAGATATTGGTGATGGAGTTTGTTTTTATAGCAATAAACGCGTTGCAGATTCACACCCTCCGGTAAAAAGTAAAATTACTGTTCAGGAAGTTTTTGAATTGTCATCCAATGTTGGTGTTACAAAAGTTATTTCGAGATACTACTCGAAAGATCCTCAAAAATACATCGATAGATTGTATAAAATGAATTTGAATGATCCATTAAACTTACCTATTCCCGGTGAAGGCAAACCATACATCAAAAACACGGATGATAATAGCTGGTCGCAAATTTCATTACAGTGGATTAGTTACGGATACGAAACACGAATTACTCCTTTACAAATTCTAAACTTTTATGCTGCAGTTGCAAACGATGGTAAGATGATGCGACCAATGTTTGTGAAAGAAATTCGCAAGCGCGGAAAAATAATTAAAACATTTGAACCCGAAGTAATCAATCCTGCTATCTG
The DNA here is from genome assembly GCA_964456225.1 of uncultured Chitinophaga sp. Classification (GTDB taxonomy): domain Bacteria; phylum Bacteroidota; class Bacteroidia; order 2-12-FULL-35-15; family 2-12-FULL-35-15; genus 2-12-FULL-35-15. The sequence goes on from CAYWAV010000050.1 coordinate 26,677, forward strand.
TTCACAAGCTACAGTTGCCAAAGCTAGAAAGATGATGGAAGGTGTTGTATTGAATGGAACAGCAAAAAGTTTACAGGCAGCGGATTATCAAATAGCAGGAAAAACAGGAACAGCACAAATGGGAATGGTAAATGGTAAAATGACTTACCAAGCATCTTTCGTTGGTTATTTTCCTGCTGATAATCCTAAGTATGCATGCATCGTTGTTGTGAGTGCACCTAGCGGAGATTCATACTATGGTGGTGCAGTAGCCGGTCCGGTTTTTAAAGATGTGGCCGATAAAGTTTATTCAACCAGTTTGGAAATACACAAAGAAATAAATGAGGTTCAGCCACCATTTGCTCGTAACGCTCCGAACGTTAAAAACGGATCACAAGAAGATATTGAAAATGTGTTGACAACCTTAAAGGTTAAAAACAATTCAGATGATGCTACTTCTGAATGGGTTTTTTCAAAAAATGATTCACTTTCTGTTTCTCTATCAAAAAGAGATCATGAAGCAGTTTTAAAAAGAGGCATCGTTCCGAATTTAATTGGAATGACTGCAAAAGATGTTTTGTATTT
>CAYWAV010000051.1:0-26723 GCA_964456225.1 uncultured Chitinophaga sp.
GGATTTGCCTTATTCAAACTCTTTAAAATAGAGAATAAGAAATGTCCAATTTCATATTCGAACACTAAATTTGTAATTCACTCGTGTAGGTTGCAGCGATTCTTCCGTTTAGTATCTGATTTTTTAGAAGAAGGTGTCTTAGTTTGGGAATCGCTAAAGTTTTTATCGAGGTCTGGGGTCTTGTATTCCTCAGCTAAAAAATCACTTGTTCCCTGTTTTTTCCATATTGTTGTAGCCCATACAATCCCAATTATTAATCCTAGAAGTGAAATAATTATTCCTAAAACAGCATTTTCTGTCGTCCCATTCTTTAAATAAATAACTGAACTGATAGCCACTCCAATTAAAAAGGGTGAGCCAACAATTTTTATCCATCCCCAAATATTTACTACTAATTCAAAAAGACTCATGATTCTGAAATATGATTGTTTTTAAGGTGTTTTTGGGGAATCATTTTTAGCAGTATTATGCACACGACTATTCCTAATAAAAATAACGTCCAAAAAACAAACCCTTGTCCGATTGACCTCAATAAGGTCTCATGCTCTTCTTTAAAGATAGTGGAAATGAACCAAATTAAATTTGCAAAAAAGTGTAATAATATTGCATAAATGATTTTTTTTGTCTTCACAAATACATATCCACTTATTAAGCCCAAAAAAAAAGCTGGTATGACATTTACTAAGTTGCCTATATGCATAAACGCAAAGCACAAACTTGATATTATTAAAGAAACACCTAATGAATACTTATTCAGTAATCCTTCTAAAAAATAAAATCTAAATATTATTTCTTCAACGATAGGACTTATAATTAGAACTGCAATAAATTTATAAATATGGCTAATTTCAAAATTGTTGTTGGCGCTTTTAGAAATTAAAAAATTTGTATCAAAAAAAAGGTTTGACATTTCCTGCCATTTTAAAAATGGTATGTTCACAAAGTCCTTTGCAAGCATAATAATAAATAGTAAAATAATAATAAATCCCTTTATAAGCTTTGTTTCTGATATAATGGACAGCTGTGCGTGAGTTGTTTTGCCCAAATACATTATTCCTATAGAACAAGGAACTAAAGTAGCAAGTAAGATAATAATTCCATTCAAATGTTCAGACAAATTACTATTTTCTATATGGATAAAAAATGGCACCACCTCAAAAGCACTTATTAAACTAAGAAGTATAAAAGAAAAAATTGTGCATTTTAGTATATTCATTGTATTAACCTTTTTTTTAAGAACTTGCTTATAGCTTATTGTTCGATTGTTTTACAATTAAAAAAACTGCTTTTCGGAAATTCTCAATGCCTGGTTCCGTTGTGTCCGTCTTTTTTATTTGAAGATTGCTTTTTATTGTCTTTTGTATTGGCATCTGTAGGATTGGTGAATTTTTTATTTCTTGCTGTTACCTGAGTTTTGCTATGTTTTAGACTTTTAATCTCGCTCTCCAATTGCTCCTGCTGTTTACTCAATTTGTCTACTTCTGCTTGGAGAGGTTCCTTTTGAATGTTTGCATAAATTGTCGCACCTATGACACCAGCCCCTGCAAATGAATTGAGTCCATCGTTATCTGCATCACTTATATTTTGTGCAACTTCTTCGACCTGTGCATCAATCTTCTCCATTTGAGCTGTTAGAGTTTCAATCTTTTCCTTATTTTCTAGAATAGATTGTTTTCTAGAGTTAATTTCTTTATTTATATATTTAACGATAGAGTAATCTACTCCTCCTTTAGCCCAGGCTCTTTTAGGCCCTAAATAAACAATATTATCAGCCGTACTTGTAATTCTTGACCCTTTATCGTCAAAAACATCAAAGCCTGTTTTATCATTTGCTGAGGGAATAAATGAAGCAGCATCTGAACCATCTGGCATTTTAGCATTAACGGCCACCCATGTTAGCCTTTGCGCTTCTTCTATGTCATTTGCATCAACAGCCTTCTGGATTTGTTTTAAAAACCATTTGCTATGAATTTTAATAATCGCCTCTAAGCCATCTAAATCTATTGCCATGATGGGTGTGTTACTTGCAAACTGATATACTGTTAATTCTGGATAATCTTTAAACATTGGGTCAACAGATAAGAACCTACCCAAACGAGGGTCATATATTCTCATTCCATAATCTTGTTGATTGCCCTGTCCCTTAACCTCGTTATCATTCTCCTTCCCATTAAACCCCATTCTATACTGATCAAACCCCACAAATTCCCTACTTTTTATCATCATCCCGAACGGGTGAAATATTTTCTTTATATGGAATTGTTTTTCAGTCATTTGCGGATTTTTAAAAGTATGAAAAATGGTGAAAAAATGCAATTTTTTACATTTTTTTCACCATCTAATTGAAAATCAGACCACTATAAGCGGAGATTTCTCTCCAATTAATTCCTTATGAGCTTTTTCTATTTCCCCATCCATGTATTTTTGTGAAAGTTCAACGTATTTGTAAAACTCTTTGCTATTTGGAGCATGCCCGGAAATTTTTCTTACTACGTTTTCTGGAACATTTAAACACAGCAAAGTTGTAATTGCTGTTCTTCGCATTGTGTGTGATGAAATTAAATCACAAAACCGATACGGAGTTTTGTTTTTTTCATTTTTATAAATCTCAATTGGTTCACCTCTTCGATGTCTGATAACAATACGTTCTTCATTCCAATTTGCCAATTCAATTAATTCTTTAATCTTAACATTTAATTGAGCTTTTGTGATTCTAGGCAAGATTTTCTTGTGTCCTGCATATTTTTTGAGAATCTCTACAACATAAGGAGGAAGCAGTACTCTTGTAAATGTTTCAGTTTTTTTGGATGATGTCCGCAAATAATATTTATCACTTACAATTTCTAAATTAGCCTTTGTAAGTGCCATTAAATCAGAAATACGCAATGCTACGGTACATCCAAAGACAAAAAAATCTTTTACTTTCTTTAATTTATCGGGTAAAGATGCTTCAAATTCTTTGTTGGTTATTAAAAATTGCAATTGAGATTGGAGCAAAACAATAATCTCAATTTCCTCGAGCAAAACATCAAATTTTTTGTAAAACAAACCAATATTTAACTCTCGTTCATAAACTAAATAATTAAAAAACACCCGTAAAACCTTAATGTTTGAACCAACATAGTTGTCGAAACATTTTCTATCATAAAATAAATAATTAGTAAATTGAAGGTAAAAACTACGCCAATATTTTTTTTCGGCTTTGTATTCCCTTCCAGAACGAACATTTTTTAGCACCATTATTCGGAGAGGAAATTTCTTTTTTTCTGAAAAGCCCTTTAGTAACACTCTTAGACTAGTGTAGTTAATAATAGTAGAAGGCCTTATCCTTCTTGAGCCTTTCATCATTCGTTTTCCTGATTTTGATTCGTTTACGAATCGGTCGTACAATTTAAAAAAGTCGTACTCGTTTTTTTTAAAGTTTCCATTTTAAATTTTTTGATGAGTCATAAAAATATGCTATAATGACTTTGCAAAGCTCATTACATTATGTAATTGACATTTTAATAGGCAAATGTTTTCTTTTTAAAGGATTTTTCACTTTCTTAGTTAAAAATTTCTAAATGCGGTTACTTCTCTGCGCGTTTTTCTTTTCTATTGCTTCAATTGCATTTTCACAAAATGCTACTGATTCATTATTGCCCGCTTCGCAAAATCCTGTAAAAGAAAAAATAACAGATGGTTTTAGTTCAACAACGGATAGCATAAAAAATGCTAACAAAATAAATCTTCCAAAATTCGGATTAGGGAAAAAGATAAAAAACAGAAAAGACAAAAACTCCGAAAAAGATACTACTGCATTGGCGACAAAGGATTCTACTAGTTTTAAAGAAAAGGTTGCTGACAATAAAATAACCAAAGGTCTAACCAGTAAATTTAATGTTGGCATATCAAGCGATTCATCTAAAAATGGAGCGCTTGGTGACACATCTAAATTAAAAGATGCTACCCCAAATATTGATGCGAAAGAAATAGCCTCAGATAAAAAAGAGGTGCTCGAAAATAAGAAGGATGATATTATAACTAAAGCTGTTGGTGATACAGCTAAGTACAAACAAGCCATGCCAAAGGTAGATGCGAAGGAAATGGGAGAACAAAAGAAGGAAGTGCTAACAAATAAAAAAGATGCAATTGTAAATAAGTTTTCTGCCGACACAGCTAAGCTTAAAAATATAAATGTAAAGGATAAAGCTACTAATGTAAAGGATGGTATTGTTACACAAAAAGATGCCTTAGTTGCCGAAAACAAATCAAAAATAAAATCTTTTAAACCAAGAGCCATTACTTTTGCAAAGCAACAAGTAAAGGCAGTTAAGCCACATGGCACTATTTCTTTGGGTTATGAATATGGAGTGCTGCCTTCCGTTACCGATGGAAATTATCCTGCAGGAGGTTATAGAACGGAAGGTAGAATATCCTTTTTATTGGTGAATGTTCCTTTAGAGCTTACATACAACTATTCTAACATAAAGAATACTGTTGGACTTTCAAATTATTTCAGACTGAGCTATGATACAGAAAGGTATAAGGAGCAGTTGGCTGATAAGATGAATGTGCAAAACAAGGTGCAACTCGATCAGCTTACTAAACTTCAAACACAACAACAAGGCTTAATGCACAAAATGGAATACTTAAATTTTTTGAGTAAAAATCCCGATTTTAAGATGCCGTTGGCGGATAGTTTAAAAAATAAAATCCCTGAACGCAATGAACTTTTAGATAAAGTTAAAGATACTATTCCTTCTCTGCCAGATACATCACAACTTGGAGTCAATAATCAATTGGGTAATATTGATACTTCCATGCTCAGCAAAAATAAGTTAATCAAACAAGATTCGGTTCTGAATGCATTAGGCGTTAGTAGGGCTGAATATGATAGTATCAACAATGAAATTGCAATTGTAAAAAGCAAAATCGAACAAGTTCAAGCGATAATAAATAATCCTAAAACAGTTGTTAATCCTTATTTATCAAAAGTTCAGAGCATTTTAAGTGGGATTCAAAAGTTTGAGATCGGTCTTTGTCATCCCAATTATTCTACCTTTTTGGCAAATAATATTCCGTTGCAAGGAATCAATGTTGAATATTTTAAGAACGAGAAGTTTTTTGCTTTTTCGTATGGAACAACCATTACAACATTGCTTTTTAATCCAAACACCTTGCAAGGAACATTACAAGGCGCTAGAAATATGTATAATTATTTTGATTTTGGAAATTTAGAAGGAGGAAGAAAAATTTTAAGTGTAAAAGGTGGCTTTGGCGCAAAGGATGACTCGCATTTATTCGTGGGTTTTTTGCTAGGGAAAGGACGAGCAGATTATTATACCCCAATTTCTTCTGATGCTCCTGCCGATTCATATTCAAAGGAAAGTAATGTGGTGGTTGAGGTTGATGCAAAATACAGATTTACGCAAAACGCAAGCTTGGATGTAGTATTAGGAAAATCTTCCATTAAAGAAGAAGACATGACAATGGACCAAATTAAAAGGTCGGTGAATGAAATTTTTTCAAACTATCGTTCTTATGCTTTGCTTACCCGATTTAATTTCGGAATTAAAAAAACGAACACTAAATTAACACTTACCACTCGCTGGGTTGATCCTTATTTCAAAAGCTTTGGCGTTGGGTTTCTTCGTTCTGACAATATGCGATATGAAATTAAAGCGGAACAACCACTTGGTAAAAAAATCAAGTACACCATTGCTTACAGGCGTGAAGAAGATAATTTACTTAAATTGTACGACTACCAAAATACCTTGCAGAGTATTAATAATTCCTTAAGCATTAAAATAAATCGTCAATTTAATATTCGCTTAAACTATGTTCCTTTATTTAGGGAATTAAAAAGCAGTACTATTAGCATAAAAGACAAAAATCAAATAGCAACGGCAATTTTATCGTTTACACCAAGAGCAAAAAAAATTACTTCCCAGTTTAATGCATTGTACAGCAGATATGAAATAAGTGCCGATTCAGCCAATATCCATTTTGAAAACATTACTTATACACATCAATTGCAATTTAAATCGGGATTTAAAACTGGGATGAATGTTTCTTGGTTTAAAAATAGCTTGAAGGATACAATTAATAATGATACGTATTTAGGAGTGTTAGATGTTGGTTATGTAGCAAAAAAAGGGGGCAGTATTTCCCTAGGAGGCAAAGCTGCATATAAAAATGGGCTGAAAATGCAATATGGTTTTGTATTAAAAGCATCCATAAAGCTATATAAAGGAGTTTTTTGGGAGGCTGAGGCAGAAAAGATTTTGATTGGTGATTATTATAATAGCTTTAATATTTGGAAAATAGAAAAATTTCCATATTATTGCAACACAAGAATTATAATCAATTTTTGAAACACGTCTGGTTGCTACTCCCACCCAGTTTTTTTTAGAATGAAAAGTATTGAATATCCGACATAAGAGGGGAAGGCTAATCTATTAAATACATTATTATCATGATTAAAAAAATGATCTCCATTTTAGCGGGAGTGCTATTCTTGTCTTTATGCGTAAGGGCACAAGTGTCGGTTGTAAGCATTCAATTACAACCTTTTAATATTACTCCTGAGTCGATGATGTCGGCAGCTATTATGAATGGTGCCTCGGAGCAACAAGTAGAAACGGTTTCCAAACTTTACAATTTCAACAACGAACTTTTATTGACTGTTAAATCAACTCCTTTTAATTTAAAACAAGGATTAAACTCATCATTTGATGGTTTTAGAAAAGCTGCATCCATTGAATATGGTTCAGGCAATCAATCAAATTATATCAAAACTACTCATGGATTGCCTAGTGGGACTTTTAAAATTTGTATTGATTTGGTTCTTTCCAAAACAAATGAAGTGTTAGACCAATTTTGTGATGAAGTGGAATCAGAATTCAATCAATATTTATACCTGGTATTTCCTGCCGATAAAGATACAATTGAATCCACCACGCCATTGTTAGCATGGACACACAGTGAACCATTTAGTGTTTTATCGCAAGGAGAATATTATAGAATGATTCTTACTGAAATAAAAGACAAACAAAGTGCTCAAGAGGCTCTGGATATCAATTTGCCAATGATGAGTAAAAACTATTTAACAACACACAATTTACAATATCCTTATGATGCAAAAGAATTGCTGGAAGGAAAAAAATATGCTTGGCAAGTACAAAAATTGGTGAATGGTGTTGTTACAAACAAAACGGAAGCTTGGGAATTCTTTTACAGAAAGAAGCCGGAGGACAAAGAAGTAAAATATGTCGCTTTAAAGCATGTTATTGATGCTAGTTTTTATACGGCTTACAACGCTCGAATTTATTTTAAGTTCAGTGAAGAATATAACTCTCCCGGTAATATTATTGCTTCTATTAAATCAGATGATGGCAAAAAAGTATCGATTACCATTTTGAAAGATCAAGAAAAAACGAATACAGCAAGTGATGCAATCATTAAAAGTGTTGGCGACAATCGTTTTGTACTCGATTTAAATAAAGAAAATGTAAAACCGGGCTTCTATGTAATGGAAATTCGTAACGAAAAGAAAGAATTGTATTATCTAAAATTTTATTTCCCCGAATAGTTTATGTTAAAGAAAATTTTGAATGTTTGTGGCATTGTATGCCTTGTATTGTTGTCCCTGTTTGTTTATCACAACTACTTTCAAAAGAAAGTTGCCTATGTTGATATTCCTAAAGTTTTTAATGCTTTTGAGATGAAAAAAGAATTACAGGAGAAATTTAAAAAAACAGCAATTGTTAGAAAAAGAGTTGTTGATAGTCTTGAATTTGATTTACAATTGCTTTCTAGAAAGCTTCAAGCAGACCAAAAGAATCAAGCTTTAATGAGCGAATTTGACATGAAGCGTGAATATTACTTTAAGCAGAAGAATCAAATTGAGGAAGACAATGCAGCAATGAGCAACCAATACGACAAACAGATTTTGGAGCGCATGAGTCAGTATATGGTTGATTATGGTAAAGAAAATAATTATGACTTGATTTTAGGAGCAGATGGTAATGGAACAGTGATGTATGCCAATGAAATTATGAATATTTCAGAGGATGTGTCAAAATATGTAAACGATAAATACAAAGGTGTTGAATAAGAGAGCAAACATAGTTGGAATTATAGTTTTAAGTGCTTTTTTTTCATGCAGTGATGAAAGCACTGTGTCGGAGGAAACGAAACAGGAAAGTCATTTAGAAATGCAAAACATTGGAATGGATTTACCATTGAATGAGTTTGTTACTTGGGTTGCTGCAAAAGAAAATGATTTGACAAAAACAAAAGAAATAAGCGAATTAAACTATCGTCTTTCTTATATGCCAAAAGAGTGCTTAGCATATATTGAAACGAAAAACACAGAGTACTCAAAAGAATTGTTTGAAGAAGCAAGAACGCATTATGATGGAATGACTTATTTCAATTTACGAATAGAATTAAAAGGAGGCAGTGGAGAATTATTAAAATACAATCTGAATTCAGGTCAGCAATATAATGATAGAATAACATACATGTCGTTTAAAATGCAAAAGGATGTTTTTTTAGTTCAGGACAAAGACACGCTTTATCCCGGCTTGTTTCATTTTGAACGGATTTATGAAGTAGCGCCCTATGCAACAGTTATGATGGCATTTGATAATGAAAAATTTAATCCGGAAGAAGAATTTACAATTGTGTACGATGATAAATTATTCAACAAAGGATATATAAAATATAATTACAGCACAAAGCAACTCATTGATTTACCAAATATTTCAGGTGTATGATTTTACATAAGCGAACAAAATTAAAAATAAGAAATGCACTAAGAAGATCTTCTTCATTAGTAATGGCATTGGTAATTTTATTTGAAGTTACTTATCCAACGCAAGCTTGGGCATTAACAGGCGGACCGAGTCAACCGGAAGTTCAATCATTTGAACCGATAGGAACTTCTGATATGGTTGATCTTTTCTCAGGAGATTTCAATTACAATATTCCTTTGTTAGATGTAGATGGATATCCAATTAATATTGCCTATCACTCTGGAGTGGGAATGGATCAAGAAGCTAGTTGGGTTGGATTAGGTTGGAATATTAATCCCGGGGTTGTAAATAGAAACATGAGAGGACTGCCTGATGATTTTTCAGGAGAAAATGTTTTTAAGGAATTAAATATAAAACCAAATAAAACGTGGGGAGTTGCTGCAGAGTTGCAGATTGAATTGTATGGATATGAAGGAGAGAAAGAAGCAGCTGGAGCTTCAGGGAGTGTTAATCTTGCCTATTCGTTTGGATTTAATTATAATAATTATACCGGACCATCTATTTCACAAGGTATGAATCTTTCGTTAAGTGCTGGTTCTGCAAGCGGAGGAGGCTTGAATGCGGGTTTAGGATTAAATACAAGTAGCGATGATGGATTAACAATTCAGCCTTCTGCTGGTTTTAGTGCAAATATTAGCAAAAAAGAAAGCACCAATTCAACCAGTATAGGAGTTAATATCGGAACGGCATTTAATACTAGAGGTGGTTTAAAGCAACTAAGTATCAATGCTACTGTTTCCACTGCATATAAAGAAAGCGGAAAAAAAACTACAAAAAACGCATCTATGGGTAGCGGGACTTCGGGTGGAACATTTGATTTTGGAATGCCGACTTATACACCTATGATAACCAACTCAATGAAAACTTATGGGCTTTCAGGTAAGTTCACACTTGGTGGTGAACTTTTTGGAATACATGGTAAAATAGGTGTTTCAGGATTTTTCTCAACACAAAAGTTAGCACAAAGTATTATGGTAAATCCTGCATATGGATATTTGTATGCTGAAAATGGACAGTTGAACGACAAGGCATTGATGGATTTTAATCGTGAAAAAGATGGTGCTTTTTCTGAAGGTATGGCATATTTGCCTGTTGCGAATTTCACATTTGATACTTACGGTGTTTCCGGACAAGGTATTGGTGGGAGTTATCGTCCCTTCAGAAGTGAAATTGGTTATGTTTTTGATCCGGCAGCTCACACCACTAATGATGACGCTAGTTTAACAGTAGAAATTGGGTTAGGAAATTTATGGCATGTTGGAACAAATATTAGTGTAACGGATGTTACAGGTAGTTCAGGAAAATGGAAAAGTAATAATAATGCATTATCAAAATTAAGATTTGGCTCTAAAGGGAAAGGAAATGATTTTGAAAATGTATATTTCAAAGAAGCTAACGAAAAAACGGTTGAATCCGATTCTACATTTTATGCCGGGGTTGGCTTTGACGCACCCATTTCTCCATCAATAAATTTTAGTGATAAGTATGAACCTGTTTGTAACGGCTTTGGTCCGGTAGTTCGTAAAAAAAGAGATAAGCGTACACAGAACTTATATTTTCTCACAAAAGCTGAATACAACGATTTTGCAGTAGATACCATTTCTAATTCTTATTCGACAATTTCTGCTCCCAGTCATCATATTGCAGAAGTTACTACATTGGGTACTGATGGTTCTCGTTATATTTATGGTATTGCTGCATATAATACAGTTCAAAAGGAAGTAACTTTTGCAGTTGGCAGTGATGTAGACAATACATTAAATGTGAGTACAAAAGTTTCCGGAAGCCCTGTGGCGAACAAGGGTCTAGTTAGTTACATTCCAACTATTGATAACAGCCTATCCAATACATCTGGATTAGATAATTTTTTTAGTAGAACAACTACTCCGGCTTATGCACATTCTTACTTATTAACTTCTGTTTTGTCACCCGACTATATTGACGCAGATGCAATAAGAGGGCCGAGCGATGGTGATTATGGAAACTATACTCGATTTTCCTACAAAAAAATTTCAGGTTATAAATGGAGAACACCATTTGAAGGGAATCAAGCAACCTTTAGCGAAGGTTTGAAATCGGATTTGCAAGACGATAAAGCGAATTATATTTATGGAGAAAAAGAATTATGGTATTTAGATTCTGTTATTACTAAAAACTATGTTGCAGTTTTTCATAAATCAGCTCGTTTGGATGGTGTTGGAGTAAAGGATGAAGATGGAGGGTATTTAGCTGGACCAGGTTTATCAAAGCCAATGATGAGATTAGACAGCATCAGTTTATATTCTAAAGCAGATTTGAGAATTAATCCAACAACCGCAGTTCCTTTAAAAAGAGTACATTTTGAGTATGATTATTCTTTGTGTGCATTTATTCCAAATGTTGTAGGTGGTGTACCTAGTGCTTCTGCTGGAAAATTAACTTTAAAGAAAATATTTTTTACTTACCAAAATTCAAACAAAGCACGATTAAGTCCATACTCGTTCAAATACGAAGGATTAAATCCAAATTATAATATCAAAGGATACGATCGTTGGGGAAATTACAAACCCAATGATGCTACTACGACTATTGGAGTGAAAGGCGCTTCAGATGTAAATGCTTTTATTCTTACTCCAAACATGCCGGCATCTGATTTCCCTTATGTGGAGCAAGATCAAACCACTGCTGATCAATATTCTTCTGCCTGGTGCTTAACAGAAATTGATCTGCCATCAGGGGGGAAGATAAAGATGGAATACGAATCGGATGATTATGCTTATGTACAGAACAGGCAGGCAATGGAGATGTTTAAAATTGTGAATAATGACAATTTTGATAATTCGAATCAACTAAGGCCATTTAACGGAGGGGCAGATAAATTTTATTTTAAATTACAAAGGAATGCAAGCGGTGCATATATAACCGACATAAATAAGTATATCGATGGAATAAACAATTTGTATTTCCGCTTTCTTGTACAGATAAGAGATTTAGCTGGAAGTTATAAACACTTAGAGTATGTTTCGGGCTATGGTACAATTAATCGAGATCCGGCTGCAACTAATACCGATGGTGGCACCGGCTTAGGTTACATTACTTTTAATGATGTTAAGCTTGAAGATAAGAAACCTTTAAGCCCAAATGTAAATCCAATTATTCGAACGGCCGTTCAATATGCACGATTATATATGCCTAAAAAAGCATACACTTTGAATGCATCAGGCGATTTAGCCGAAGGAGCAGGAATAGAAAGTGGTAGTGGCTTGGGCATATCTATTTTAGATGCTTTGCTTAACTCAGGTTTTATTAAAAATATTAGAGACGGAATAGAAGGGCCTAATTATTCGTTGTATAATTCTTATAATGTCGCTAAAGAATTTGTTACCGGTAAATCATGGATTAGGTTAATGAACCCAAATGAAAAAAAATTGGGTGGTGGAAGTCGAGTGAAAAAAATTGAAATGATTGATGAGTGGGCGGGCATGACAGATGGGGATGTAACTAAAACTTCTAACTACGGACAACAATATGAATATAAATTAGACAATGGTACTTCATCTGGTGTTGCTTCTTATGAGCCTCAGTTGGGCGGTGATGAAAATCCGTTCCGACAACCATTGCCTTATGATGTAAAAAAATTAATGGTACCTAATGATGAATTTTATCAGGAAGAACCATTTGGTGAATCCTTTTTTCCTACACCATCAATTGGATATAGTAAAGTAACGGTAAAAAACATTCAGAGAACGGATGTTTCTCGACATGCTACGGGAAAAGTAGTACACGAGTTTTATACAGCACAAGATTTCCCAACCATTACAAAACGAACAAGTGTAAATGCTGTTCGTGCAAAAGACGATCCATTTAGTATTCGCTCATTATTAAAAATAAATGTAAGAGACTACTTGACCGCTGCGCAAGGTTTTGTTATTGAATTAAATGATATGCATGGTAAACCAAAATCACAAGCGGTTTATCAGGAAAATAACACAGACCCTATTTCAACTGTTAAATACAACTATCAGCAACAGAATTACGGAGGTAATTATAAGCTGAACAATAAGTGTACGACCATCGAAAAAAACGGAGATGTTTCTAAAAAAACAATCGGAGAATTTTTTGATATGGTGGCTGATTTTAGAGAGGACAAAACACATACAACAAATTTCTCATTAGGGATCAATATTGATGCGATGTTATTTGGCACTATACCAGCTATTGTCCCATCTATTTGGCCATCCTTTGCAAAACAGAAAACACGGTTCCGTTCTGCTACAACTACTAAGGTAATTCAACGCTTTGGTATTTTGGAAGAAACAATAGCTACCGATTTGGGTTCAACGGTTGCGACAAAGAACATTGCGTACGATGCAGAAACGGGTGGTACTTTGTTAACCGAAACGACTACTAACTTTAACGACAAAGTTTATTCTTTCAAATACCCTGCTTGGTGGTATTACGAAACAATGGGACCAGCTTATCAAAACATCGGATTTGAAACGAACAGTGTTGTTTTCCCTTCATCAGGAATTGCAACGTTGGGAAGTACTGCTGTTTATTTCAGAGATGGAGATGAATTAGCGATGACAAGCGGTAGCACGAAAAAGAAAGGCTGGGTTATCGGAATCACGCCAACTACCATTGAAGTGGTAGATAGATACGGAAATCCAATTGCAGGAACATTTAATGTGAAAGTAATTCGCTCCGGAAAACGAAATACCATGATTGCTGATATGGCAACTATTACTACTTTGACAAATCCGCTATCCGGAATTAAAAGCAACGTATATCAAAATGTATTACAAGCTGGCGCAATTGAATTTTCAAACAAACGCCAAACGCATTGTGATTGCATTACAAGTCCGGGCAGTCCTGTGCCGGGAACAACCAATCCTTATGTTTTAGGAACAAAAGGAAATTGGAGACCACTAAAATCTTACACGCATTTAACCGGTCGTAGCCAGAGTAATTACGATAACAATACCAATATTAGAAAAGATGGTATGTTCACCTCGTACACTCCTTTTTACAAATGGGTAGCAGGTTTGTGGCAAAAGGATTTAAAAGATTGGACTTATGTTTCGGAAGTAACGGAATTTAATATCTATGGTGAGGAATTGGAAAACAAAGATGCTTTGAGTAGATATTCGTCTGCAACATTTGGATACAATCAATCTATGGCACTTTCTGTTGCAGCCAACACTCAATACAAAGAGCAAGGGTTTGATGGCTTTGAGGATTATGATTATAATCCTTGCATGGATGACCATTTTAAATTTAATGGAATTACTCCGAATGCAACTCAATCGCACACAGGAAAACACAGTATTAAAGTTGTTAGCGGTACTCCTCAAACGTTGACAAAACAAATAGCACCTGATTGCGCCCCGGTGAGTGAATGCGATTTGAAATTATCAACGGATGCAGCTCCGTCCCCTGCACCTGTAACAGTGAATGTAGCTGGAGCCGTAGCACCCATTTCTGCTTCTTGGAATATTATTTCAGGTTCACCAATTGTAACAGTAGGTGGCGGCTCAATTATTATTTCTGGCACGAATTATCAGATTGAATTTACTGTAACCGATTCAAAAGGTTGTACAGAAACAATTATCGTAACACGACCTTAAAAATTTAAACATGAAATCACCACTTCATTTATTAAAAAGAACTATTAATTTTTGTTTAGTTTGTGTATGCGTACTTACAATTCAGAATGGTTTTTCGCAAACCGTTCTGAATGTAAATACATACGATGGCACATCAGCCGTAATAAATACAAGTTCAACCGGTGTTCCTGTGACTTGTGGCAATAATATGTTACAGGTAAATTATACTCCTAATATTATTAATCATATTTACTACGATATTTATTATTCGTTTACTGTTGCCACAGCAACAACTTCTACCATTTTTTTATCCAATGCAACAGTTCTACCTGCCTACGAATACATTCAATCGGTTGAAATAGCTTCTTTAAGTTTTTTAGAAACACTTAGTCCTGAAGCCACAACACATACAACAGCATCCGTTGCATTTGTTCCAGGTACTTATGTGATTAAGGTTCGATATCATCACTTGCAGGCTGAGGCAACCACATCGTATTATGCCATCAATTTTAATTGCATTTTTGCTGCTCCCCCTTGTGAAGATTGTATTGGTTCTTTTAGTCCGAACACAGATAAAAAATACATGATTAGTGCTTGGGCAAAACAAGATTTGGCAGCTCCAACCATTACTACCTATACAACTCCGAAACTCACCGTATTGTCAACTACAGGTGCATCTTATTCTGCATCCTTCTTACCAAGCGGACCAATAATTGATGGCTGGCAAAAAATTGATGGAGAATTTACACTCCCTGCAGCAGCTACTAATATTAATATAAAATTAGAATGCACTGCAGGTGATTGTTTTTTTGATGATATCAGAGTGTTTCCATTTGACGGTTCTATGAAATCGTATGTGTACGATCCTGTAACATTGAGATTGGTTGCGGAGTTGGATGAACGCAATTATGCTACTCTTTATGAGTATGATGAAGAAGGTAAATTGGTGCGTGTGAAAAAGGAAACCGAAAGAGGTATTATGACAATTAAAGAAAGCAGAAATAATACTAGTAAGTAAATGAAACATTTAGGGAAAATAAGTTTTATTCTTTTTATAGCAATTGCATTTTCTTTCACAAAGAAAACGATGCTTCCTTCATGGGAAGTAGCAACTAAGGAAGAATTTACTGCCGTGTATGAAAAATCTACGGGATGGTTTTCTAAAAACCTGAATTACAAAGTGAATGTTAAATATGCTTCGTACTCTGACCATTCTTTGGCTGTGGCGTACGAACAATCAACTGGCTACTTTAAGCGAAGCAACGATTTTATTCATAGCTCAGTATTAGGAATCATAACTGTGCAAAATGAGAAAGTTTGCATTATGCTAGATTCCTTAAATCAGTTTATTGTTGTAAATAGTAAAAAAGAAGTACAACAAACTCTGTTTGATCCTAAAACATTTTCAGAGTTATTAAGTAAAGTAAAGTCAATCAAAAAGCAAAAATCAGAGAAAGGGGAAACAACCTATCAATTGGAATTCCCTACAAATGGTTTATACAGCAAATATGAATTTCAAACAAATGTACAAGGATTGCCTTCGGTAATGAAATATTATTACAGCAAAGAAATGAAGAAAGACGAAAAAGATGAAAATTCTTTGAAAGGAAAACCGAGATTGGAAGTATCGTTTAGCGGATATCAAACAAATGTAAATTTTGTTTATGAAAAAGAGTTTTCGGAAAAACAATTTTTAAAAATTGAAAACAATAAAATTGTTTTGAATGAAAAGTACAGAAATTTTGAAGTAAAAGATTACCGCTTTGCGGTTAAGAATTGATTATATAAAGATATTTTAGGCTATGACTAAATACACTAAACACATTATTGTCCTGAGCACTTTGCTGCTAGCAAAACTGACTTTACTTGCAGGTGAATTAGCACCTGTTACAGGCATTCTTCGCACAACTTCAACCTATACGGTAACAGTTGGAACGATAACTGGTGAAATGGAAATTTCAACTCCTGCTCCTGTTGCTGCTGCTGATTATAACGTGCTTGATTTAGTTACTTTAAATTTTGATCCGAATGCTCCGCAATTTTTAGCATCGCCAACGGCTGTTCTTACAAAACTAAAAGTATATCGTTACGATGCTTCAGGAACCCTTATTGGCGGAACCTTTGATACAGTTAGTTTGGTGGTAAATTCAGATAATAGATATAACAAACAAACTCTTGATAAATCAATTTTAAAAGGAAACAATGCTTATAAAGTAAACGTTGTAATTGATGAAATTTACGAAAATGGAGTTTTAGTAAACGACCTTCCATCTTACGTTTATATCGAATCAGAAATTCACATAACAAGATATTATCAATACTTTGGAGCGGCTTCTACCTCATTTGGAATAACTCCATTAAATACTGATTGTGACACGAATGTGCCACCTATCCATGATGAGCTGAAAATAAATTGGGGAACTGTTGTTGGTGCTGAAGAATATCAATTGGAATGGACGTTTATAAACGATTACGGATTCACTCCTTCTTCTGCATTGGCCTTAAGCGCCTTGAAAGCTGATTTCAAAAACAATGCTACACGTATAAGTACTAACGGTGCAAACAATGAATATCAAATTACACTCGCCTATGAAAGAGGCTATATAGCTTTTAGAGTAAGAGCCGTTGGAAGAGATTATTTAGATCCGAGTAAATATATTTATGGAAATTGGAACTCTGGCACTTTAGATATTATTCCACTTGCTTCCATCTCATCTTCGTTATTATATTACAATGCCAAAGAACATGAAAAAATTAAAAACTGGCAATATTCATCCACCTTTGCCGAAGAAGGAAAGAAAAAAGAAGTCATCAGTTATTTTGATGGAAGTTTACACAATCGTCAATCCGTTACAAAAGTAAATTCTGATAAAAATGTAATTGTTGGAGAAACCATTTATGATTTTCAAGGTCGCCCAGCTATCAATATTTTGCCTACACCCGTTAATCTTTCTTGCGTTGACACAACCGAATCACCTGCATTAAAATTTTACGACAATTACAATGTAAACATGATAGGGAAATCCTATTCTAAATTGGATTTTGATAAAGACCTTTCTGGGCAGTGTAATACACTTGCACCACCAATGAACAATACCATTGGTTCATCACAATATTACTCGGATAACAACCCGAACAAATTATTTCAGCAAGCTTACGTTCCTGATGCTGAAAAATATCCTTTTTCACAAGTAGAATATACTCCAGATAATACAGGAAGAATCCGTTCACAATCAGGAGTTGGTCCTACGTTTCAATTAGGAAGCAAACACGAAACAAAATATTTGTATTCACAACCAAATCAAATTCAATTGGATCGTCTTTTTGGTTCAGAGGTTGGTGATTTTGCACATTATAAAAAGAATACAGTAATTGATGCAAACGGACAAATAAGTGTGAGCTATTTGAATCAAGAGGGAAAAACAATTGCAACCTCTTTAGCAGGTAACCCACCAATTGACGATTCAACTAGTACTGTTTTTATGGATAGCTTGCAAAGTATTAATGGTGCAGCTGTCCCCTTTACTGTTGATGCATTCGGTAAAGATGCCAATGGACATAGCAATATGAATACAATTACTACTTTAGAAGATGGTATTGAATTCAGTACGCAATTATCGGTAAGTTACAATAGCACATATACTTTTAATTATGACATAACAATTGATACGTTAGCAGATCCTTGTTTGCGTCCCGGATTTTGCATCAGCTGTATTTATGATTTGGAAATAAAAGTAGTGGATGAATGTGGTGTTGATAAAACGTATTTAGGAACTGTAGGTGGAACTCCTATCAAGAAACAAATTGGACATTTAACCTCTACGCCAAACGGTTTTACAATGACGTGTTTCAGTCCAACCGCAACTACGGATGCGGAAGCAATCACTTTATCTTTAATCCCGGGAGTTTATACTGTTTCAAAAATTCTAACTTTAAATAAGGATGCACGTGACTTTTATTTGGCAAATTATTTAGATTCTACCTACAACTCCTGTATCCAAACCCAATATGATTTTATATCAGATGCACTTGCAAATTTAGATACATCCTCTTGTTATAGTAATTGCAGCACTTGTATTGCAACACTTGGAACAAAAGATGATTATATCGCAGCAGGAAAAGGAACAGATATTCAGTATGATTTTTTATTGGAACAATGCCAGGCTCCATGTAAAGACATCACCATTTGCGATGCATCTTATGAAATGATGTTATTGGATGTTACTCCTGGTGGACAATATGCTGGGTTTGATGCCGGTACTGGAACATCTTCTGAAGCATTGTCTGTTTTAAATGCAGGCATTGGAAATTATTTAACTGCAAACACAGCAACTGGTGGTGTTGGTCTTTTTGGAAACTGGAAAAAACCGATGATGGTTTTGAACGGACAAGTGTACAATGTTTACTTAAATGACTTAGGTGAACGAGTTAGAGTAAATATTTTTCCTGCATCTACTTCCAGCGGATGGTCGCCTGAAGTGGTTAACATTACCACAATGATTTTTACTGATGCATTCGGACAAAACTATACCTACCCTGAAAATTTAAAATACTTGAATGATTTTATTCCGCAATGGAACGAATATTTTGCACGTTCCTTGGTTTTATATCATCCTGAATACGCCTATTATATTGCTTGTAAAGACCATAGCAGAATTATGACAGGTCATGCAAGAAGCACAGATCAAGTAGATAGTTTATTGTTGGCATCCCCTGATTATGCATCGGCAGTTGCAAATAAATTCATCAAGCCGGGTTATCTGACTAACTACCCAACAATTGCAAACCCGAACAACAGAATTTATGACTGGTCTTCTTTTGCTGCTCCGGGTGGACATATATATGATCCTATAATATTAACTCCTAGTTCTCCCAATCCATTTGATAAATTTTATGGTCCATTTGCTTCCGATTATCTAAGCGCTCCGGGTTGGCTTCAAGCTCCTGCAGTTGCATCCATGCAATTTAAAATGCAAAATTATCTCAGCATCGGTTCGGTAACGTATACCATGTTAGAAGCTGCAGCAATATTTGCACGTTGCGGAAACAATTTTTATTCAACTCCTACAGCTGCATGTATGAATTTTGGTGTTGATTTTATTCCAAATCCAACAACTGATCCTGCAATTTCTCAGATTAACGACAGCATCAGAAATAAGGAATGGGAACATTTTAAGAATTTTTATCTCGCTGAAAAACGAAAACTTCAGTTCAACAGAATGGACTTTTTCTCTAAACATCTAATTATTCCTACCAATCCTTCATTTCCTTCTACCGACATTTTAGGTGGCTGTAATGCCTGTATAGGAAATAGTAGTTTTAATCCACTCCTTTTTGGATTTTATTCAACAATGCCGTTTACTCCTTTATCGCCTGCTTATGATGATTCTCAACCTTGTTCTTTTTTAAATTTTCATCGTTTTTCAAATGTTCAAAAACGTTTCCCTGATCCAAACAATACTGGTCTAAGCGGAAGTAGCACTGCTTTTCAGATCTATCAGCAAACAGGACAATGTCCAATGGCATTTCAGTTGCACGGATTTTTAAATGCAATTACGCAGAGCCATAATTTATATCCTGCTTCATCTGTAAATCTTGGAAGTATTTCAGCATTTAACCCTGATATGTACAATGCAGTAAATGGTGGTCTCGCTCCTTCTTCTTACATAAATTATCAGTGGGATGTAGTTTCTGTTGTTGGAAGCGTATTAACTGCTACAATTAAAGATCCAACTACAAGTGTTGTGAAATGTACCATGATCTTAGATATTGCTGGAACATCTATTCCAAATTATAGCAGCATCCTGAGTCTTCAGAATTTAACTTTTGATTTCAGCACATTGAGTACTCATCACTTTAAAGTTTATGCAAGTTATTTGAATGGCGGGGGCGCAACTGTAAACGAACAAATAACAGGAAGTAGCTGTATAAAAATTAACGATTGTCAGTTTGAACCACAATGTACTCCAAATCAATTTGCTGTTGATGTTATGAATTTAATAAATGTGGTGAACGCAAATGGTTTCGGAACAAGCACTGGCTTAAATATGAGTGCAAACACTTCCATTAATCCTGCACTAAGTACAACTATTAAAAATACATTAGGAACTCCTAATTCAGCTTTAATCTGGGATTTTGTTGTTCCTAATAAAATTGAGATTTATGATAATACTAATCCTACAACAAAATTTGTTGTTACAACCCTAAGCTCTACCACTGTTGCTCCAGGGACAGTTGCAGGATATGCAAATATTCGTAGCAATTACAATAATCTTTTTAAAATGGATGCTGTGGATGCAAGTGGTAATGTGCTTACAAATATTGAAGGGAAAGCAGAAAAAATTGTTGGTGCAACTATTACTGGAATCCAAATGGGTAATTGCGCAATGCCAATAAACCCCGATTGTAGTTTAACCGAACATATTGTAAGAACAGATTTGGAGAAATTACTAGATGAGATTTTAACTGTAAAACCATTTGTTGGAAATATAAACTTGTATGCTCAACCAAGCTTTACAGGTTTGTTGCAAACTTATTATCCGTCTACGCAAACGTCAACAACATCCAGTTATGTTTTTAACTCAAGTGCTTTAACAAACTACGACACATTAATATTTACTGACAGTGGCTCATGTGAATTCAAATTATATCACAACTTGAATCACCTAAACTCTCAGGCAGTAAATTTTGGTGATTTAGTTTCAGTTGACGACTTAACTGGAATTCCGCCATTTGATGCGAACCAAAATATGCATAATTTTTATTTTATTGGAACATATACAAGTGGAAGCACTACAGTAGAAGATACAGTTTGGGGAACAAGTTGTTTGCCATTAAAAAATTGCGATGCCTGCGAGCCGCATTTGCCAACTGCAAAACCACCGATAAACTACGATAGCACAATTGTTGCACTTTCAAAAGGTTATTATGACCCTAATATTTTAACGTATACAAATTATAAAAATAAAGTTGATACAGTCAATTTAGAAAATGGCTGGGATTCAACCGATGTAAATTATGTGGCTGTGATCGATTATGTAACCTATGCGAATAAAGGTTATTCAAATGCTCAGCAGTATATTAAATTTGTTGCCAACTACGATTCCATTGTTGATAGTGCTCAATATTTGAACATCGATAAATTTATTTTTGCATACGGAAACGTTACCAATTGTACAAAAGAATACGAACGTTATGTGCGTGCGACAAATGCCTATAATGCAAGAGCGGTAAGTTCTTCTGCAATATTATTATCAGCAATTACAGACACCACTTTCTACGCAAATAATTTATGCGACACCTTGTTTGCGTATGTTAAATATTTAAGAGCATATCCTGCTGCAGGACCAACACCACAAACTATTTTTCAGTATTCAGGAATTATAACTCCTGTAACTTTAACCGATTCGTGTAGTGTATTGTATGATCAATATTTAGCAGTATACAGTCAGTTTTCCACGGATACACTTGTTTTAAATGCTTGTAAAGAAGCCAATCTATTGCATCCACTTTATAGTAAAGAAGTAATTGAACAAAATAATTTGTGTTGCAGTATGCAAGGCTTAGGATTATTCAACGATTACATTAACGGACTAGCAAGTGCAACAACTTCTTGTCCTCCTATGCTACAATCGATTGATTCCTGCAGTAGCACTTTGCGTTCGCCAGATGTGAGTCCTCGTCTTTGCCACAGAAATTATATTTATTTTATTGCAAAATTAAACCAGTACAATGTTTCTGCTTATGCAACTGCTAATACACACACCTTAGATGTAAGTATTTATCCAACTTACTACCTTTTTCAAAAAGCCGGATATTGTGATTGTATCATTGATTACATCAATTATCTGAATACTTACATTTCAGCACCTGGCAGTTCAACTTTGCCATTGCCTGATGACATTGATCATTTCGGAGGTTGCACACATTCTATCAATCCTATTGTTGAAGATACTTGCAAAGCCTTGTATGTCGACTATTTAGCAGCTGTAAACGCATACAATGGTTATGTGCTTGGACATCCGACATTGGGATATCCGGGAATAAGAGTAATATATACTGGTGCTGAGTTTACTAGTAAATATTGTCAATGTGGCAATCAATACATTGCTAATTTAACGGCAATTGTAAATGGATTAACACCTCCTTTTTCAGAAGTAGTAGAAATGATTCATTTGCCAAATGCTTGTGAAACACCTTGTGTAAACACTCCGCCAGATACTGCATTCACATTTCCTCTTGTACCTTATAGTCAAAATCCATGCGTGGCACAGTTGATTAATATTGCTGTTCAAAATGCTATGAATGCTTACAACCAATATGTGGATAGTGTTACTACTTCTTTTGTAACACGCTACAACGAACATTGTTTACACCCGCTCGAAAATTTCATATATAACTACATCGATAAAGAATATCACTTTACTTTATATTATTACGACCAGGCAGGAAACCTCGTGAAAACAATCCCGCCTGAAGGTGTTTCATATTTGAATATCAATTCACCGACTTCTGCTGATGAACTGAAAGCAATAAGTGATCGTACATACAATACAAAAACATTATTTACATCGCATCGCTTAGCAACAACTTATGAGTACAATAGTTTAAATCAGTTGGTGCGACAAAATATGCCGGACCATGACCAAATGGAAATTTGTGAAAACATTTTACCAAATGGTTTGGATGCCGATTTGGTAATAAACAATGTGCAATATGTTTCTTCCAACAAAGGATATTTAACAGGATACTTAACGCGTACCATTGCAAGTACACCAATTAAACGAGGGTATGTGTATACCACCAATGATGCTGGACAAAACTGGACGCGCATCAAAGGACTAGCAGGTGCCGATATTCAAAAAGTACAATTTATTTCTGCTACCCAAGGATTTGCAGTTGCAAATTATGGAATGGTTTTAAAAACGTTGGATGGAGGTAATTCCTGGGATGTATTAACAAGTTTGTACAATAGCACGCCAAAATATTTTGGCACATTGTACGATTTGTATTTTATAGATGCTACAACCGGAATTGTTGGAGGAATAAGAGCAGGTGCAAATGGTGGAGTTTACAAAACTACAAATGGAGGAACTACTTTTACAGCGGCTACTGGTTTTGCTGCAAATGATACCATCACCGGATTAACATTTGATGGAACCAATTATTATGCTTCTGTTAAAAACGGAACTAAAGGTAAATTTTATAAAAGCGGTACAGGTTTAACTTGGACGCAACAAACAAACATTGCTGCAAACATGTTAAAGAGGGTAAAATATGTTGGAAATACTGTTGCTTATGCTGTTGGTTATGATGGTACTTTATTAAAGTCAAATGGAGCAAACACTACTTGGGAAGTTATTCCTACTGCAAGCCCATATAAATTTTCTGATGTTTATTTTAAAGATGCCACTAATGGAATTGCAATTGTGGATAGTGTAATTGGATTAGGAAGAATTTATAAAACATTAAATGGTGGAAAAACTTGGGAAGCATTAAGTGCACCTGGTAACTATTATTCATCCATTCGAATGTATGATGCCAGCCCTGCAAAAGTAATTGCATCAGGTGAAAATGGATTGATTTCAAAAGTGTTAATGACCACACCGCCATTTGGAATTGCAAATGTAAATGCCGGAATTTCAGCTGTTACTGATGATTTTACTTTTAGTGATGCATATATACAAACAACTCCAAACAAATTAATTACACTTGGAGTAACCAATACATCAAGAGTTTATTTCACCTACGATGCAAATGCTTCTAGTGTAAATTGGGAAACATTTAATACGTTCATTACTGGTGGATTTAAAAAAGGATTGATCTCCATTTCAGGAACAACAGCATCTCCAACAACACAAGCTTTATTACTTAACAATGGAAACTTGCACACGTTCTTCCGCACATTCGGTTCAGGTTCTCCAACGTATGCACCTGTTACAATTGTGGGAGGTGGAACGCGCTACTTTATTGACATCACTGCTAAAAACAATAACAACACTGGAATATTTTATGCTTTTGATAGTGTAAGCAAAACCATTTATCGTGTAGCGTATGCAACTGCTACAGCTACAACTGCTACAGCAACACAAATTACTGGGGCGGTTACACAATCCATCAATTCCATTGCAATGAATAATAATGGAACTAGAATATTGTTAGTAGGAAACAGCGGAACCATTCAATTGGCTCCTGCTATGACTACTACAAATACAAGTATCACCTGGACCAATGCAACAAATGCATTAACCCCGGTTCCTTTGAATGATATTGCTGTTACATCGGCAACGATTGCAAACAAAGTAATTGCAGTTGGTAACGATGGAACCATGTGGAATACTACCAATGGTGGAGCACAATGGAACATGGCAAATACCAATACGTCAACTAAATTAAATGCAATAAAATCGGATGTAAGTGCAATTGGATTGGTGGGCGGAAATGACGGACAAGTATTTGCTGCAAGCACTTTACTAAATACTGCTGCAACACTTACTCCAATTTCAACAACCATAACCGACAATTTTAATGATGTGATAATTGATGCGAGTAACAAAGCATTTGCAGTTACAAAAGGCGGAAAAGCAATTTACATTGCTAATTACTTAGCTCCAACAGCTGTAACAGCATTGGCAACCAATGTAAATGGGGCTTTAAATGGTTTGGCATTTAAACCAACCACCACAACAGCTTACGCGGTTGGAAATGGAACAGGAATAATAAATTACATAAATGCTTCCGGTATTATTTTAACGGATGTATTTACGCAACCGTATTACGGAATTAGTTTTTACGATAATAATGCGGGCTATGTAGTTGATTCCGGTTACGTAATTCGTCATACAATAAATGCCGGAACAAACTGGACAACTGTATTGCCAATACCTTCCACACCTTTGATTACTAAAGTTGCTGCAACAGGAATAAACAAAGCAGTTGTTGTTGGAACAAATAATTATGCTGCTGTTATCAATGGCAACTCATCGCCTGTAGCAGTATTGGTTGGCATAGCGCCACCAACATCCCGTTACATGGATATTAGTTTTAACCAAAGCGGCCAAGGTATAATTGTTGGAACGCAACGTGTAGCAGCAACCATTGTAGCGATCGGAAGTACTTATATAATTAACAATATTGCTCCACCAATTACAGCACCGCCTAACTTTAGGTTTAATGCCGTGCATGTATTTAACGATGGTGGATTTATTGCCTGCGGTACAAAAGGAAAAATTTATTATCACGACTTTAGCTCCAATACTTACTACCAGCAATCGCTTGGTTTTGGAACAACAGAAACATTCAACGATATTTATTTTCATGATGACCGTGTTGGTTATGTTGTTGGAAGTGCCGGAGCTGCATACAAATGTAATTTGATTAAAAATATTGACGTAAATGGTTCTGAAGGAAACACGGCTAATGGTATCACATGGAACAGCCTTTGTCCGCTTACTATTTACAGCGGACTTACACCTGCATCAAATAATTTTTATGCCATTGCATTTGCAACACGTACTACCGGATTCCTAGCAGGAAGTTACAGCCCTTCAACAGGTGTGTTTGTAAGACATGCACAAGTATTAAACGATGAATCAGGATTATACTCTACTCGCTTTTGGTATGATAAGTTAGGACGTATGGTTATTTCACAAAACACCAAACAGTTTAATAAATTACCAGTTGGAGGAGCATATAGCTATACTTTGTATGACGAATTAGGAAGAATAAAAGAAGTTGGAGAGAAATTTGAAAATGGTACCGCAACAAAAATGAGAAGCATTTTTGGAACAAACATCAACGGCTTACTTAACTTAAAAGCAATTGATGATGTAAAATTATTGGCTTGGGTTACCGATATAACAGGTGCAAGAAAAGAAGTAACAAAAACATATTATGATAATGTGGTAATTTCTGGCTTACCAATTGCACAGGACAACTTGCGTAAACGAGTGGCAACTGTAACGTATGAAGACCTGTTTGACAATGTGGATGCAACCTACCAACATGCTACACATTATAGTTATGATATTCATGGCAACGTAAATGTGATGTTACAGGATAATCCATCATTGGCAATTCCAACCCTTACCATTTCGCAACAATACAAACGAATTGATTACGATTACGATTTAATTTCGGGTAAAGTAAATAAAGTAACGTATCAAAAAGCGGAGCGCGATGAATTCAACCACCGCTATGCGTATGATGCTGATAACCGCATTACAATTGTAGAAACCAGTAGTGAAGGAATTGTTTGGAATGTGGATGCAAAATATTTTTATTACGCACACGGTCCGCT
Source organism: uncultured Chitinophaga sp. (assembly GCA_964456225.1). Lineage (GTDB taxonomy): Bacteria > Bacteroidota > Bacteroidia > 2-12-FULL-35-15 > 2-12-FULL-35-15 > 2-12-FULL-35-15. The sequence goes on from CAYWAV010000051.1 coordinate 26,685, forward strand.
TGCACGTATTGAGTACGGAAATAATGCAGTACAAGGAAT
>CAYWAV010000052.1:0-26678 GCA_964456225.1 uncultured Chitinophaga sp.
TTTTTGAAAAAGCAATGCAATTTTACCAATTATTATGGGATTTGGAAAGGGAAAAATGAGAATTTAGACTATTTATCGATTGTAAGAGATGAAATTGATTGAGGATTTGGATTCTAAATTTGGAAAACTCCCTCCATCTTATTCTGCTTTTAAAAAAATTTATTTTCTAAAAGGGTTCCCTCAAAAAAATAAAAGAGAATATAATTCTATTCATCAATTTGAAATTATATTTACCAAAATATTTATGAACATCAGCAACTAAATACTATCTTTATCGTAAACGAATCCACTCCTAGAATTTGTACGTAGATTAAAACGTAGAAAACCCGAAAATTAGAACGCAAAAATTACATTTGAATGATGAAACGGATACTTATTCTATTAGTCTTGGTTTTATGTGTCCCATTTGCTGCTGTTTCAACGCACATTGTGGGAGGGACACTTACATATATATATAATGGAGGCTCTTCATACACAGTAACACTTAAATTATTTCGTGATTGTAGTCCGAGCTCTGCTGCTTTTCCTGGCTCTGTAACCATCAATGTTGCCGGATACAACGGAGCTACTTTTACACCAAGCAAAGATTTTACGATGAACTTGGGAACGGTTACCAATATTCCACCGGTACTCGATCCTTGCGCCATTCCTCCTACACCAATGCCTTGTGTTCAACAAGGAATTTATACTACAACTGTAAACAATCTTCCGCCAAATCCGGGTGGATATCATTTATACTACCAAGTAATTGCACGTAACTTAAGTCTTTCAAATGTGAACGCTGTATGTAATTGTGTTGGGGAAAGTTTTTACGCATACATTCCGGGTGAAACCGTAAGATGGTTTGAAGATTATACACTTCCAAATAATACAACAACAGATGCCGGTGCAACTGCATGGACAATTGCTGCGGGAGTTCCTCCTCCTTCAGGTGCTGCAGTACAAACAAATGTATTTCAAGTAATGGGAGCAAATAACGCATCCGAAACATGGACATCACAAGTTGTAAATATTTCTTCCTGCACCTCAACTAATATACGTGTAGCTCTTTCTGAAAATGGAACACTGGAACCCAACGATTCTATTTTAGTTTATTATCGCTTGAATGGCGGACCGCTCACACTTTTTACGACAAATGGTTTTATTGCAGATGACTTTACAGATGCAGTGGCATCTGTTTCGGGATTAAGCGGCACCACAGTGCAAGTCATTATTCGTGTACATTATGATGCAGTTTCTACTGCAACTGAATTATACCGTTTTGATAATGTTTCCATTTCTTGTAGTGATTTTTTACCAAACAACAACCCTGTGTTCACATTGTTTCCACCACTTTTCCTTTGTGTCGGACAACCATTTACATTTGATCATTCTGCAACCGATGCAAATGGTGATTCCTTATATTATTCTTTTTATACACCTTACAATGGTGATAATGGTGTTGGACCACTTGATCCAACTTATGTTGCCAACACTGCTATTTTCACACCCATTGTTTGGCAACCGGGATATTCATTAACCAATCCGCTTGGCGGACCAGCATTAACACTCAATCCGAATACTGGTTTGTTGACCGGAACACCTACTCTGATTGGACAGTTTGTTGTTGGAATTTTGGTGAAAGAGTATCGTAACGGAAATTACCTGAGCCAAACGCTTCGTGATTTTCAGTTCAATATTGTAAACTGTCCACCTCCACCAGTTACCATTGCTGGAAATGACATTATCATTAATGATGGTTGTATTGGACAATTCAATGCTACTGGATACAATACTCCAACAGTAACATGGAATTCAATTGCACCCGGAGCACCTGGAGCATTCAACAGTTTTTTATCATGTACTTCAGGATGCCTGAATCCAACTGTTGCTTCAAGTGGAACACCACCAGCTTTTGTGGATTATGTTATTTGCGGAATATCTTCTACTTGTAATCCAACAATGGTTTGTGATACCGTGCGTGTAACTTTTAATCCTACACTAAACGTCACCATAGCTCCTTTAAACCCAACCATTTGTTTTGGTTCAACCTCTACAAACATTACTGCTACAGGCAGCGGAGGAACTCCTCCATACAGCTATTTATGGAATGGCATTAATCCTTCTCCAACTATTTCTGTTGGTCCGGGGAACTATACGGTTGTACTTTCAGATGCTTCAGGTTGCCCTCCAGCTACGGCTTCTGTTACTGTTACTGCATTCAGTGTTCCTATTTCTGCAAACGCAGGAGCCAATGATACGAGTTGTGCGCAGAGTCCGAACACTATTCTGAATGGAATTGTCACGGGAGCAAGCGGAGGTATTTGGTCAGGAGGAGTTGGAGTATTTAGTCCAAGCAACACTACACTTTCGGGAGTAGTTTATATTCCAACAGCGGCAGAGGTTGCAGCCGGTACAGTAAATCTAACACTTACCACAACCGGCAACGGAACTTGTCCGGGTGCTTCTGATATTGTCACCCTAACCTTTTTAAATTTTACAGGAACGCCTGCTGTAACGCCTGTCAATATTAGTTGTTTTGGCACAAACAATGGTACCGCAACGGCAAATGTCACCGGTGGAATTCCTCCTTATACTTATTTATGGAATACCGTTCCTATTCAAACAACGGTAACAGCAAGTAATCTAGGACTCGGAACATATACTGTAACAATTACAAATGGCATTGGCTGTTCTGCCACTGCGACTGCAACAATCACACAACCAACAGCCATCAGTTTAAACAATACCGTAACAAATATAAATTGTTCGGGAGGCACAACAGGAACGATTGCAATAAGTCCAGTAGGCGGAACACCGGGATATACTTATCTCTGGTCACCGGGCGGACAAACCACATCATCAATCACAGGACAAGCTGCGGGAACATATACGGTTACGGTTACGGATTTGAACGGATGCATTATCACAAATAATTATACCATTACACAACCGGCCATCATTGCTATTGCATTAACAACAGTAAATATAAATTGTTTTGGAGGCAACACCGGGTCAATAGCTACGAGTGTTACAGGCGGAACACCAGCTTTTACTTATAGTTGGACGCCAAGTGGTGGAACAGCTCCTACAGCTTCAGGACTAAGCATTGGAATCTATACGGTAACAGTAACGGATTCTAAAGGATGCACAAGAACTGCTTCCACAACTATTACCCAGCCGCCTAATCTTACTGCTACTATTGCAAAAACAAACGAAACCTGCAACTATCTAGATAATGGAACGGCCACAGCAAATCCTCTTGGAGGAACTCCTGGTTATACGTATCTCTGGAACCCTGGCGGATTAACCACTTCAATGGTAACCGGACTTGCTAGCGGAACCTATACATTAACTGTGACAGATACAAATGGTTGTACTAGAACAGTTATGACAACAATAACACAACCTCCAGCATTGATAGTAAACTTTACAGGTCTTGTTAATGTGAGATGTTTCGGTGGAAGCAATGGTTCTGTTCATGCGGCTCCAACAGGTGGAACTCCCGGTTATACTTATTTGTGGGCCCCCGGTGGACAAACTACTTCAACTATTACTGGTCTTGCCGCAGGAAGTTATACTGTAACAGTTACAGATACCAGAGGTTGTACAGCGCAAAATATTGCTGCAATTACTCAACCTCCTCTACTAACTGTATCTGTAGGAGCAACACCACTTACTTGCTTTGGATCAGCCAACGGAACAGCAACCGCCACTCCTGCGGGAGGAACACCGGCATATACATATTTATGGATGCCAGGTGCTTTAACAGGATCAACTATCACCGGTTTGGCAGCGGGGACCTATACCGTAACGGTTAAAGATTCTAAGTTATGTTCTGTGACAACTACAGTTGTTGTTACACAGCCGGCCTCTATTAATCTTACTACCAGCGTTATCAATTCAACCTGCAGTACAGCCAATGGTCAAGCTTCAGTTGTTGCAACAGGAGGTGTTCCACCATTTACCTATTTATGGTCTCCAACAGGAGGAACAGGAAGTACTGCAACCGGACTACTTTCGGGAGCATACACCGTTGTAGTTACGGATGCAAATGGTTGCACAGCCACTCAATGGGCAAATATTAACGACAACTCAGGTCCAACTGCGACCATTTTTTCAATCATAAATGTTACCTGCTTTGGAGGCTCTAATGGCTCTGCAAGTGTAGGTGTTGTGGGCGGGACAGGGCCTTATACTTATACATGGCTGCCAATAGGCGGCTCTTCTCCTGTTGCTACTGGCCTTACAGCTGGTACATATACAGTTACTGTGTTAGATGCAAATGGCTGCATTTCCAATGCTACTACCAGCCCTAACATTACTGAACCTCCGCCTATATCTATTTTTGTTACAACAAGCGATGCTAATTGTTTCGGCAGTAATGATGGAACGGCCACAGCCTCTGCTAGTGGAGGAACTCCGGGTTACACATATCTTTGGCTGCCTTCGAGTACAAGCGGAAACACAATCAGTACACTAACTGCAGGAACATTTACTGTTCAAGTTACCGACACGAATTCGTGTGTACAAACAACAACATTTACTGTTGCTGAACCGACAGCTGTTGCAGCAAGTATTTCTTCGTCCAACAATGTAAGTTGCTTTGGTGGAAATACTGGAAGTGCTACCATTCTGGCTACAGGTGGAACAACTATATATAGCTATAACTGGCTGCCATCTGGCGGAACTGGACCAACAGCAAGCGGATTAATAGCAGGAACCTATACTGTAACAGTTACAGATGATAACAATTGTACCGCTACAACCAGCGTTATTATTACAGAACCTGCTACAGCACTTACATCTGTGGGAACAGGGTCAACAATCAGTTGTTTTGGAGGATCAAATGGAACTGCTTCCATCCTTACTTCAGGAGGAACACCTACGTATTCTTATCTATGGCTTCCTGCAGGAGGAACAGGTTCTTCAGCAACGGGACTTCCAGCAGGGGCATATTTTATATTTATCTCAGATGCAAATGGCTGTTTTACAAATGAAATCATTACTATAACAGATGTACCTCCTTTGGTTACCAATCTCGCGTCTGTTCAACCATCATGTGGTTTGTCAAATGGCGCTATAACACCAATGGTTACAGGCGGAACAGGCCCTTATACTTATTTATGGTCTCCGGGCGGAGCAACTACTCCAACAATAAGCGGACTTAGTCCAGGCACATATAATGTGGTGGTTACGGATGCGAATAGCTGTACAGCCTCTGCTTCTGCTTTGTTGACGAACATTCCTTCTCCAACTGTTTCTATTTTAACAACCACAAACGTATCTTGTTTTGGTGGAAACAACGGTAGTGCAAATGCTATTGTTTCATTGGGAACACCGCCTTACATATTCAGCTGGTCACCATCAGGTGGAAGTGCATCCACAGGAACAGTATTATCTGCAGGCAATTATACCGTAACTGTAACGGATGATATCGGTTGCACAAGTACTGCAACAACTTCAATTACACAGCCATTACCACTTGGCATTTCAGTAACTTCTTTGACCAATGCATTGTGCAATGGCAATAGTAATGGAACAATTACTGTTTCAGGTACGGGCGGATCTCCGGCTTATTCTTACTCCTGGAGTCCAATTGTATCTACGCTTCCTTCTGTTTCAGGACTTGCTGCTGGCAGTTACACAGTAAATGTGAACGACATAAATGGTTGTGCTACATCTATTTCTATTCCTATTACACAACCTGCAGCACTCACTTCAGCTGTGGGCGGATCAACCAATCCATCTTGTTTTAATGGAACCAATGGATCTGCATTTGTTTCTGTTGCGGGTGGAACAATTCCATACAGTTATTTGTGGTCGAATGGACAAACAGGAAGTACAGCAATAAATTTAGGAGCAGGGTTTTATACAGTAACCATCACCGATTTTAATGGATGTACATCCAGCAGTATTATTCTGATAACACAACCTACACAAGTTATTACTTCTGGTGGACCAAACGATACGATTTGTTTAGGTTCTTCCGGATCACTAACTGCCACTGCTACAGGTGGTGCGGGAGGTTATTATTATGCTTGGCAACCTCCATTTATAATTAATTCCGGAACACTGGTTGTTTCGCCTACCACCAACACAAACTATATTGTAATTGCATACGACATGTTAGGTTGTGCAGGTGCTCCAGATACTATTTCAATCATTGTATACAATCTTACAGCAGCAAATATAGATGCTATAACACTTGTTTCACCAATCTGTCCCGGCCAAAGCACTACTGTTTCTGCAATCGTAACAGGTATAACTGGACCACTAACCTATTCCTGGAACAATGGATTGGGAACTAGTCCGGGTCCAATTACAGTTAGCCCATTGGTTACTACAACATACATTGTGTCAGTAACCAATTCATGCGGAACAACAGTAATGGACTCTGTACAAGTACTTATCAGTCCTCCACCAACTGTAATTATTTCTTCTGATCCTGATGTTGTTTGTGTTCCAAGTGTTGTTCAGTTTTACGACAATTCTGTTTCAGGAAACCCTGCAGACCCAATTCATACTTGGTTTTGGACATTTGGTGATGGGAGTACTTCCACTTTAATAAATCCAACACATCTCTATACCACACCTGGGTCTTATTTAGTGACCTTAACAGTAACAACAGGAAACGGCTGTACTAATGCGTCCGCTTCGCCTTTGGTAATCAATGCATACCCTTTTCCTGTTGCGGCTTTCTCTATCAACTCTTCTGTTTTAGATTTGCCTTATGATCCGCTGATCTGTAACAATATGTCGATCGGAGCTTCTACTTATAGTTGGAATTTTGGTGATGGAATTGGTACTTCTACAGCAACAAATCCTCAATATACTTATACCACTGTTGGAAGCTACCCTATAGAACTAATCGCAACAAATATTTATGGTTGCTCCGATACTGCTTATGCTGTAGTTGAAACAAACACCGACATTGTTTTCCCGAATGTTTTCACTCCAAATGAAGATGGATCTTCCGGTGGTTCTTACGATATAACAAGTCTTACCAATGATGTTTTCTTCCCTTATGCTTCAGGAGTTGAAGATTTTAAATTGCAAATTTTTGACAGATGGGGAGAACTAATTTTTGAGAGTGTAAATCTTTCACAAGGATGGGATGGATACTATCGAGGCAAAATATGTCAACAGGATGTTTATATTTGGAAAGCTTATATTAAATTAAATAACGGAAGAAGATTTAACAAAACAGGTGATGTTACACTACTTAGATAAGAAAAATATTTTTTTTATTCTGTTGCTGATGGCTATTCAACATCTATCGGCACAGATCACTCCTATGCAAGCAAATCAATTGTGGTTAAAAGCCGACAAAGCATTTGAACACGGAGATTATTTGTCTGCGTTAACCGGCTATGGCCAGCTTTATCCTTCCGACAGCACTAATGCAGAGCTCAATTACAAATTGGGTGTTTCCAATTTTAAATTAAGAAAATATAAAATGAACTCTAAAAAATATTTTGACAAAGTAAACCCTGCTGACTTTCCTGAAGCATGGTTTTATCTTGGAAATTTAAATCATCTTCTCAGAAACAATGATTTGTCTATTGAAAATTTTCGATCTTATAAAAACAGTAGCTCCGAAAAAGAGCATAGTATAAAAGAAATTGATAATCTGATTGCAAAATGTCAAACAGCCTTGCTTCTTGAATCACAACTCAACAACAATGTTCAAATTGAAAATTTGGGAAACACCATTAACACCGAGTTTGCAGAATATGCTCCTTTGATTCCCGTTATGGAAGATTTTATAATTTTCACATCACGCAGAAGCAATTCTGTTTATACAGAGAAAGATCCGATGGGAGAATATTTTGAAGATATTTATATGTCATCGAAGTTTGGAGATATCTGGCAAGATCCACAAATGCTGAATACAACTATCAACACTCCTTTGCATGATGCATGTACTGGTTTGTCAGCTGATGGAGAAAGACTCCTTATCTACAGAACCAGCAAAGATCTTTCGGGTGGCGATATTTATGAAAGTGCACTCGCGTTGAACAAATTCGGTACTCCAGTAATTCTGAATTCAAATTTGAATTCTGAAAAATATGTTGAAGCAAGTGCTTGTTATTCTCAAGACAACAACACCATCTTTTTTTCCAGTAATCGTTTAGGCGGATATGGCGGAATGGATTTATACATGATGAAAAAATTATCAAATGGTAAATGGGCAATGCCGTTTAATCTTGGTCCGAATATAAATACTGCATTCAATGAAGATGCACCTTTTGTTCATCCATCCGATGCAGTCTTGTTTTTCAGTTCAGAAGGACATACGAATATGGGCGGTTATGATATTTTTAAATCAAATTTTGATGAATTGGGTAATTTTTCCGATCCAACAAATATGGGTTATCCTATCAATACAAGAGATGATGACATTTTCTTTGTATTGAATACAGATGCGACCACCGGCTATTTTTCATCTGAACGTTCAGGTGGAATGGGCTCACAGGATATTTACAAAGTGCAATTTTCTCCGAACCCTTTGCCATTGAATGTTTATTCAGCTCATATAATAGATGAAAACAACGATCCAATTAAAAAAGCAGAGATTGTCATCACAGATCTTTCAGCAAAAACAATTTATGGTATTTATAAATCGAATGAACAGTCGGGAAGAATCGTAATTGTATCTGTACCAAACAAAGAATATCAAATCACAATAAAAGCAATAGGATACGAACCTTACACTACAAATATTATTTTAACATCAGATAATGATTTATCATACAGATTAATTAAACACGCACAATGAAGATTTATTACAGGTTTATAATTTTATTTTTTATCCTAGCAAACAGCACAAAGCTGTTTAGTCAGGATATGCATTTCACACAATTCTACTCTTCTTCACTGTATTTGAATCCTGCCTTTACTGGTGCAAATGTTTGTTCGCGCTTTTCTTTAACCTACAGAGACCAATGGCCGGGAGTTGCAAAAGCATATAGAAGTTATTTAGCTTCTTATGATAACTTTATAACAAAGTACAATGTTGGTGTTGGCGTTTTGGTTGGAAGTGATGTTGCAGGAACAGGCCGATTGAGAACCACCATTATCAATCCATTAATTGCTTACGAAGCAAAACTGACTAAAAAATTATATTTAAGATTGGGCGCACAGCCGGGGGTAACAATGAAAAGCATTAACTATAGTAACCTAGTTTTTGGTGATCAGATTGCAAGAGGAGGTGACATACCAACTATTGAAGACCCAACACAAACAAAAATTTATCTCGATATCGGAACTGGAGCACTATTGTATACAAAGAAATTTTGGGCTGGACTTTCTTTATATCATTTGAACAGACCAAATGAAACGCTTTTGGGAGAAAACGGAACTAGCACTTTGCCAATTAAATATTCCCTCCATTCCGGCTACAAGATTATGTTAAACTCGGAAGAAAAGGATCTTTCAAAACAAAGAAGTCTTTCACCTGCAATGAACTATAGAGCGCAGTTGGAATTCGATCAATTGGATATTGGGTTTTATTATACCCGCGATGTTTTGAATATAGGTTTATGGTACAGAGGACTCCCTGGTTTCAAGCCCTATAAACCAGGTTACGCAAATCATGATGCCATTGCGATTTTAATCGGTGCGACAAAAGATAGATTCAATATTGGATTTAGCTATGACATCACCATTTCAAAACTTACTATGCGCACATTTGGTGCAACAGAGCTTACATTGTCTTATCAGATGTGTAAGCTAAACAAGAAAAAGAAAAAACCAATTCTTGTTCCTTGTCCTAAGTTCTAAATGCTTTAATAATCATTATACAAATTACCCAAATCGGTTTTGATGCCCACAAAAACAAAAGGCATTTGTTTTTTAGTATAAAATGCTTGTTCAACTCTGTAGGCAAAACCCAATTCAATTTTCAAGTTCATGTGTGTGTCCAACATATATGCACCACGTAACGAAACAGTCGTCAACTTAGTTTGAAATCCTTGAGTAGTGTAATTATTGTAATCGTCTGCACGATTCACATAGGATACAAAAATATTTTTTCCATAATCTGTTCCACCGCTATCAGCACCATAAACAGCATAGGTGTATTTTGCTTCAATAAATATTCGTTTGTGCCGGAAATTTAGAAATGTTGCCGACTCAATAAAATTTGCACCCAATGGATGCGCTAATGGCTGATTCATGTGTCCGTAATTTTGTTGCACACTTCCGTGAGCATATGTAAACGGACGAACATAATTGAATTCGGTTTGAAAATTAAGGTGTTTGATTTTAAATAAATCAAAGCTCTTGAAGCCAATTTGATACGCTTGTTTGTTTGCCCACCAACCCCATTTAGCTGCTGTGTCTCCAGTAATTGAATGTTTTAAATCAGCAACCACTTCTTTCAATAAAAACTCATCCAACAAAAGTTGACCGTACAATTGTTGTTTTTTTGCAATTTTAATTTTGAAATTTAATCCAACAAAAGCATTGTCGCTTGAGCCTAGTGAATATTCTGTTGGACGAAAAAACATAATCGGATTTAAATAATTAACATCGTAACCGCGGTGACGAGTACTATCAGACCCTTGCCAAACAATGGATTCGAACAAACCAATATTAATTCTTTTTGTTGCGTTCCAACTCAAATGGTGAAACGTTGCATATTTATTCAGCCAATCTTTTTTAAATCCGGAAGGGTGTGTTGCATCTTTCATTACCGTAAATAAATTTACGTAGCTGAGTTTCCATACATTGGTTGTAATTTTCAAATAGGGATATGGTGCAGCCACATCTGATAAGAATAAAGATCTATAACCATCTCCCCAGAAATGTTTATCTCTACCTACCTGAAAATTAAAAATTTTATTTGGAGAGTAGGAAACATATCCCGAAAAATATTGATGTGTATATTGCGGATGCAAGGAATCGTCTTTAGAAAGATAAGCATAACCCATTCCTGGGACAACTCTGCTTTCGCGGATTGTGGAATCCATAAAAGAAGTATAAACACCTTTTGCTCCATAACCTGAAACACTAAATGCTACTTTATCTTTATAGAAACCAAGCACTGTTGCACCAATTCCAAAATCACTTGTTGCATGTGAATTAGTTGACATGTCATACCCGCCTTGTGCTGAAAGAAGCGGATAAACTTCTATTTGAGCTTTCGCTTTTTTGTCTTTTTCTTCTGCTTTTGTCCCAGATAATAAACGAGGAAAAACGGCAGTAGAATCTTTTATAAGATTTATTTCATGCAATCGGTATGGCTTAATGAAGGTGAACGCCTTTTCCTCTTTGTTGTTGTAATAACTATCAATGCCCCATAAAAAATCACGACTGAGTGTGTAGTTCCATTGCTGAGAAAAAACAAGTTGATTCATCAGCAAAAAAAAGCTGATTAAAAAAGGGATATGAAACTTTTTAGTCATTGTCCTTTGCTGTTCTGTTTTTCTTTTTCTTGATAAAAAAAGGAATTTGAGCAAGTGTTAATGATACTGCTGCAACAATCATAAGTGCAAAATTGGCATTCATACTCGACATGGCAAGACCAACAGTTAAGACGATTACAAGAATGTTAAACAAATAAACAGTAACAACAGTTCCTTTATGGCTCAAACCAATATCTAACAAACGATGGTGCAAGTGATTTCTATCAGCAGAAAAAGGAGAAACACCTCTCACTGCACGGTAAATAAAAATACGAAGTGTATCAACAAGTGGATATACTAAAACCGCCATTGCAAAAATTGGTTTCGAAACATTGAGTATCGCTTTGTTTTCAATTGTACTCACATCGTACCCGATTACTTTAATTGCGAGAATACAGATAATCAATCCGATGGTTAAGGAACCTGAATCGCCCATGAATATTTTTGCAGGAGAAAAATTGAAAAATAAAAATGCAAACAAAGAACCGGACAAAGCAAAAGCTAAACAAGCCATTGCAGGATCACCAGCTAAAGCAAACCAGGCTCCGAAAGCAGTAGATGCAATAAACCCCACACCACCAGCCAATCCATCCACACCATCAATTAAATTGAATGCGTTCACAACAACTATGTAGGTAAAGAGAGATAAAAAAACGCTAGTCCACAAAGGCAATACATCTATCCCGAATAATCCATGCATACTCACAATTCGAATGTCGGCCATGAGCACTAAAACCATTCCTACCAAAACGTGCGCAACCAATTTTTTTACGGGTGCAGTTCCTATAATATCATCTTTTACTCCCACAAAAAACATAACCAAAAGAGTAGCGACAATAAATTTATAATCGCTCATGCTTTTTGCTAATTGCGGAAAATCATCTCTTTGTTCTGGAAACCAAAGCGAATATGCAAACAGAGTTCCAGCAAAAATGATAACGCCTCCAATAGTAGGAACCATGCGTGTATGCAATTTACGGGTGTCACCGGGTGCATCAAACAGACGTTTAAGTATTGCTACTTTTATCAGCGATGGAGTTGATAAGAGCACAACAAAAAAAGAGGTGACAAAAACGAGTATTAAAAATTCCATGTCTTAAAAATCATAATAAAAATTAGCAAGCGATGTTCTAATTCCGAAATATACGAATTGTGTAGCAATTGTACCTTTATTTGTGCTTTCTGTACGATTAGTGAAACCCAATACAATATTAAAATTTGTGGAAGGATTTACTAGATATCCAATATGTATATCTTGCGTAGTAATGGTTGTTTTCAACCCTTGTGTTGTGTGAATATTCTCCAATGTTTGAGTAATTGGAAATTGATTGTCTGCTTTAAAAATGTTCCCACCAAAGTTCTTGTTCAGACTATCATTTCCTTTCACAGCATAATTTCCTTTTAGCTGAATGAAAAAATCTTTGAAACGATAATTAATAAATCCTAACATTTCTGTAAAATTTGCTCCTAATGGGTGAGCCAGTGCTTGATTATAATGCGAATAGCTTTGGTAAGGATTTTCAGCTGCGTAAGCATATGGTCGAACGCTATTGTATTCAATTTGAAAATGTAAATTTTTAATAGTGAACAAATCAAAATATTTAAATCCTGCCTGATAACCATGCTTGTTTCCAATCTGATCATCGGCATTAGTTATATCATCTAACATAAATTGTCCGTAAAACGAAATGGATTTTGTAATTTTTAATTTCATGGTCGCTCCTAACAAAACATTGTTTTTATTATGCAAGCCATAAGCCAATGAGCTAACACCAATAATTGGATTGTACGTATGGAAATTTGTATGCTGACGATTCATGGTATCTGCTGCTTCCCATATCATTCCTTGAAACAAGCCCAATTGCAAACGTTTAAATAAATTCACGCTTAAGAATTGAAAACTTCCGATCTTTTTCTGAAATAATCTTTCCACATTCGGGGGAGTTTTTACTCCACCCGTTGTTAAATTCATAAACGAAGTATACAAATTAGTGTACTGAATGTTTTTGTAAGTACTAGTAATCCTTGCGTAAGGATAATTAAATGCGTTATCAGATAAAAGCAAAGAACGATAACCATCACCTACAAAATGCTTTCCATGTCCAACTTGTATGTTGAACATTTTAATGGGTGAATAAGAAATGTAACCCGAAGCCATTGCGTAATCGTAACCATTTGTCTTGAATTTTTTCGCACGACCTTGTCCAGGAATAACATCGTATTGATAGTTGGCTGTTTGAGGAAATAATTTGTTTGTTCCCGCAATGTAATTATCAATGTACTTTGCATACGTTGCTTGATTTTCGTAAAACGATGATTCAAAAGAAAATTTAGTACCGATGCTTCCACGAACTAAAAAACCTCTGGTGTTCTTGTAAAGTTTTTCTCCGCTTGTATCGGCTAAATCTTTCCCGAATTCAAAATTAAAGAGCGGGTCGATTGTTAGATGAAATTTATCGATACTGTCATTAACAATTAACAGACTTTCTTTTTTTAATTTTCGGTATAATAAAGATTTTGATTTGTCCTTTACTTTGTAAGTTGTCGGAACAATGTATGGTTTAAATGGTGAAGAAAAGAAAACAGGAGACGCTTCAACCATAACAACAGGCACAACAATTCTCATTGAACTAGGACTAGTTGTTTCTTTTTTTATATAAGAACTATCGGCTATTTTTTTTGCACTTTTATATGGCAATCCCCACTCTCTATTCAATGGCAAATTTCTCTGTGCCACAAGCAAAGTTGGGAGTACTAACAATATGTAGAGCAGGTTTTTCAACACAGAGTAGGCAGAGTTAAAAGGAGTTTCACAGAGTTGCTATGTTTAAAAAGAGTTTAAATTTCCGTTGATTTTTCTTTTGACGCCTTGTACTAATAATGGAACATTGAAATTGATAAGCAAACCTAATTTTTTATCTGATAATTTTAAATAGGTTACTAATTGAGCTTCGTGAATTGGGAGCAATGTTTCTATTGCTTTCAACTCTAAAATAATTTTATCTTCAACTAAAATATCTATGATGAAATCTTTTGCTAATTTTTCGCCTTTAAAACAAACGGGTAAAGTCACTTGACTTTCCACTCGTAAACCTTTTTGTTTCAAAACAGCAATGGTACAAACTTCATAAACCGACTCCAACAAACCCGGCCCTAACTCACGGTGAACTTCGATACAAGCTTCAATTATTTTTTCAGTCAAAAAATTATAATCCTTCTCAGTGAATGCCATACTCTCCTTTTTTCTCTCTTTTATTTTTTTATTTTCTCTGTGCAACTCCGTCAACTCCCTTTACTCTGTGTTGAAACTTTTTAGAGTTTATCCTTCACCTCATTATAAACGCCCACAATCCCCTCTTCCAAATTAATAGTATGTTTCCAACCGAAAGAGTGCAGTTTGCTTACATCCATTAATTTACGAGGCGTTCCATCGGGTTTAGAAGTATCAAATTTTAATTCGCCTCCGAAACCAACAATTTTTTTAACGAGTAATGCTAAGTCTTTGATAGTAATATCTTCACCAACACCAATATTTACCAAACCTGCTTCATTATAGTTTTGCATCAAATAAAAACAAGCATCCGCTAAATCATCTGCATGTAAGAACTCACGCATGGGTGAGCCTGTTCCCCAAATTTCAACACTTGCCGCATTTTCTTTTTTTGCTGTATGGAATTTACGAATCAATGCTGGCAGTACATGTGAGTTTTTTAAATCGTAATTATCATTCGGTCCGTACAAATTTGTTGGCATCACCGAAATAAAATTACAACCATATTGCGAACGATAAGCATCGCACATTTTTATTCCTGCTATTTTTGCAATAGCATAAGGTTCGTTAGTATCCTCCAATAATCCGGTAAGCAGATAGTTTTCTTTCAAAGGCTGAGGAGCCAGTTTAGGATAGATGCAAGAGGAACCTAAGAACATTAATTTTTTTACACCATTTAAATACGAGTGATGAATAACATTACTTTGAATCATAATGTTTTCGTAAATAAAATCAGCACGATAAGTATTGTTTGCTACAATTCCTCCCACTTTAGCTGCTGCTAAAAAAATATAATCGGGTTTTTCGTTTGCAAAAAAATCAGCAACTTCTTGCTGATTTCTCAAATCCAGTTGGGTTGAAGTGCGTGTTACAATATTTGTAAAACCATCTTTCTCTAATCGTCTGATAATCGCAGAACCAACCATTCCACGATGTCCTGCGATATATATTTTATCCTTTACATTCATTAAACTCAATCTGATTTTTCTATTAAATAAAAAACTATATGTAACGATAATCTCTCCCTTCTCCTTTTGGAGAGGGGATTAAGGGGTGAGGTTTATTCGTGGAAGTTCATTACATCGTGACCACCATCCAGCAAATATTTATCTCTCTCAAATAATTTTACATCACAAGCAACCATTTCACTTACCAATTGTTGTAAAGTATGTTTTGGCTCCCAACCCAAGATTGTTTTTGCTTTGGAAGCATCACCAATTAGCAATTCTACTTCTGTTGGACGGAAATAACGAGGGTCTACTTCCACTATCATTGCTCCCGTTTCAGCATTATATCCTTTTTCATCCACTCCTTTTCCTTCCCATCTGATCTTCACTCCTACTTCAGCGAAAGCTAAGTCAACAAATTTACGGACAGTAATTTTTACGCCTGTTGCCAACACAAAATCATCTCCTTCTTTTTGCTGCATCATCATCCACATTCCTTCAACATAATCTTTTGCATGGCCCCAATCGCGCTCCGCATCCAAGTTTCCAAGGAATAATTTGTCTTGCATTTTCAAATGAATCTTTGCAACTGCACGTGTGATCTTGCGAGTAACAAATGTTTCTCCTCTTAACGGACTTTCATGGTTAAACAAAATACCGTTGCAAGTGTACATTCCATAAGCTTCACGATAATTCTTTGTGATCCAAAACCCATAAACCTTTGCAACACCATAAGGTGAACGCGGATAAAATGGAGTTGTTTCTTTTTGAGGAATTTCTTGAACATAACCATACATCTCAGATGTAGAAGCTTGGTAAAAACGTGTTTTCTTTTCTAACTTTAAAATACGGATCGCTTCAAGAATTCGTAATGTTCCTATTGCATCTGCATTAGCAGTATATTCAGGTGAATCAAACGACACTTTTACATGCGATTGAGCAGCTAGGTTATAAATCTCGTCAGGTTGAGTTTCCTGTATGATTCTAATCAGATTGGTAGAGTCTGTCAAGTCACCATAATGAAGAAAAAAGTTTACTTTCTTCTCATGTTGGTCTTTGTATAAATGGTCGATGCGACCGGTGTTAAACATTGAGCTTCTACGCTTGATTCCGTGAACGGTATAACCTTTACTCAGCAACAACTCTGCTAAATATGCTCCATCTTGTCCTGTAACTCCTGTTATTAATGCAACTTTACCCATTTTTGAACTTTTTAAATTACATGCAATTATACGAAATAAATGCGTTGAAAAAGCAAAAAAAAGCCCTTCCAAGGTATATGGAAGGGCTTTTTCGAAACAGATTTCAAATGACTATTTCGTAATCACAATTTGTTTTACAATGTTTTTATCCGTTGCATTTACTTTCATTGTATATATTCCTGCTCCAAGGCTTGATAAATCAAGAGAAGAAGAAACAACAGAAGAATGCACTAACTCTCCAAGTGTGTTGTATACCTGAACATTAGCTTCATTTGAAGCCATTTCAATTGTAAATACACCTGTTGAAGAAGGATTTGGATAAATGTTAAATAATCCAATGGAAGAAGCAGAAATACCGGTTGCTAGTACAGTTACTATTTGTGAAGTAATGCTAGTATTGCATCCACCTGCTGATGTTACTGTTAATGTTACTGTCCAAACACCCACTGGAAATGTGTGAGAAGGATTCATTGTGTTATCAACTGGAGAACCATCTCCAAAATCCCAAGCATACGTTACTGCTCCTGTTGAAGTGCTAGTAAAAGCAATTAATGGCGAAGCGGTTGTGTTTTGTGTAAAGGATGCAACAGCATTTGCGGTAATGTTTAAATACGTTTCTTTTGTATCCAAACAACTGCTCATTAATCCACCCAAAGTGTACAAAGTAACAGTATCCAAACCTGCTGCGGGATAAGTATATGCAGCATTTGTGCTCCATTGAAGCGGGGAACCATCACCCATATCCCATACATAAATTGAATCAGGAACTGAATTCCAAAAAGCATTAAACGCACCGTAATTGTACATACGATTAGTTAAAATATTTGTTGGAGTTGTTGTATTTGTAAATGTTAAAACAGTTCCTAAGCACATTGTTGTTGCAGCAGGACTCATTGTATAGTTCGTAGCAATTGGATAGCTCAAAACTGGAGCAATTAAGCCTTCACTTTCAATACCAGCACCAAAAGCAACGCTTGGAGCCAACCATCCACCAAAAGCTGGTGCATTTAAAAACCCTAAACTTTCACCATAGGTTGCTGTCATCGCATCGTTCAAAAACACCGTTAATGTATCTGTTGTACTGGTGTTCTTTAAAGCAACTGCATAGTTTCCTGTAACCGTAACTGGAGAAGTAAACATTGCCGTATATTGTCCGAAAGTAGTATTAAGCAATATCGTAGCAGAAGTAATCTGTGTAGTTGGAGTATTGGATGCATTCACGTTATACAACACCACTGTTGCAGTAACAGTTTGCGCTGGATTTACAAAATCTGTAACATTTCCGAAAAAAGAAATTCCATTCACAGTTAAAGTTCCAGTATTCAAAAATGTTTGAGAATATTCTGTAATCACACCATTATACATATCTGTAGTATAATATGTAGATGTTCCCAAATTCTCCTCTTTCAATAAGGTATACAACGTTGTATCGTTTGCGCAAGTCATGCTTCTTGTTTCATGATTTGGACGAATATGAGTGCTCGGTGCTACAGCACTTTTTCTAGCATTAGCAATACTTAAGCCTTGAGCAAAAGAAAGCGAACTACAAAATAATAATAATGCAATTGGTAAATTTTTTTTCATGTTATTTAATGGATTTAGTTATAATACTTGTTTGATGAGTGCAAAAATATTAAAAAAACAACATGGAATAGCATTCATTTTTGTAAAAACTACTTACTGCACAACAAACCAGTTGTTAAGCAGGTTGGGCTTATTGTATAGAAGATTTTGGTTTGTAGAGTAATCCAGTACTTTTTTACCAGCAATTTCACAAATTGCTTGTCCGGCAGCCGTATCCCATTCCATTGTAGGAGCAAAACGAGGATAGACATTTGCACTTCCTTCGGCAACCAAACATAATTTTATGGAACTTCCGGACGAAAGAAATTCTACTTCTTTGTGAGCTGTTTTCAATCCATCAATAAACATTTGGGTTTCTTCTGATAAATGTGAGCGACTTGCTACCACAATAAATTTTTTGTTATTATTTTCAATTGGCAGTTTTATGGATTGCAAAATAATTCCATCCAGATTATCCTCTATCATATCTACAATTGCAAATTTAAAACTACTTATTCCTTCCGCAGCGAAATAAAGTGTTTTTGTAACTGGAACATAAATAACTCCAAGAATGGATTTTTGTTTATGAATCAATGCAATGTTAACGGTAAATTCTCCATTGCGTTTTACAAATTCTTTTGTTCCATCCAATGGGTCAACCATCCAAAAATAGTCCCATTTCGAACGTTCTGAATACTCTATTGATTTACCTTCTTCGCTTAATAAAGGAATATTGAAATCTTTTAAAATGTCAGCAATAGCATTGTGAGCATTTTTATCAGCGAGTGTTAAAGGAGATTTATCGTCTTTCTGTTCAACAGCAAAATCGGAATCATACACTTTTAATATTTCCTCTCCCGCTTTTAAAGATGCGTTAATAGCGGCAAACAACAATTTTTTAATGTCAATTTCCATTTACAATTTAAGATTTACAATATACAACTCCCTTAATATCCCGCTTTGGAAGTGCCAATGTTTTCAATTGGATGCCAAGTTGTTTTTATTTCTTGTGTATCAAAAATGAAGTACGGACTTTCCGCTTTTTCTGTTGCGATATTTATTTTATTATAAACAAAAACACGTTTCACATTCAAAGATGCGTTTTCTTTTATGGTCTTTATTTCTGCTTTGTTGTTGCGGTAATATACAACCGCATTTACATCCATGTGACTTGAAAAATGTTCGTGTAATTCGGATGAGCTACCTGTAAGAATATTTACCACTCCGCCTGGGAGATCCGATGAATTTAAAACTTCTGCAAATGTAACTGCACATAAAGGTTTTGTTTCAGATGCCAAAACAATACATGTGTTTCCTCCCGCAATCACAGGCGCAATGGCTGTTACCAATCCTAACAATGAAGTAGCTTCATCCGCAATAATTGCAACCACTCCAGTTGGTTCTGGAACAGAAAAATTAAAATGCGAAGAGGCAACGGGATTTACGGAGCTGTAAATGGCTTGAAATTTATCACACCATCCCGAATAATAAACCATTCTGTCAATAGATGTTTCTACTTCTTGTTTTGCAGCAGCAACTGTTGAACCTTGCAAAACCAATTCAGAAATAAATTGTTCTTTTCTGCCTTCCAACATTTCTGCAATGCGATACAAAATTTGAGCACGATTGAATGCAGCTCTGCTTCCCCAACCCGATTGTGCGCCACGAGCAGCCACTTCAGCATTTCTGAAATCTTTTCGTGAACTCAAACAAATGTTTGCCATCACATCTCCTTTTTTATTTTTCAAAGGATAATATCTTCCGGATTCAGTTCTTGGAAATTGCCCCCCGATATAAATCTTATAGGTCTTTTGTATTTCGATTCTTGTTGCCATTTGTCAATAATTAAAATTGTAAGTATGCTCCTAAACCATGCAATCCGCCTTCTCTTCCAAATCCACTTTCTTTGTATCCACCAAACGGAGAAGTAGGATCAAATTTGTTATAGGTGTTTGCCCATATAACTCCTGCTTTTAATTTAGAAGTAAGATTAAAGATCTTAGAGCCTTTGTCTGTCCACACTCCAGCAGACAATCCATAAGGAATGTTGTTTGCTTTTTCAATTACTTCTTCAATAGTTCTAAAAGTTTGAATCGCTAAAACAGGCCCGAATATTTCTTCTTGAACAATGCGGTGTGATTGAGAAACATTTAAGAAAATTGTTGGTTTACAAAAATTTCCTTTCTTCGGAAGACTGCAAGAAGGTTGATAAATTTCGCCTCCTTCATTTTTTCCGATGTTGATGTATTCTTGAATTTTTAATAATTGTTGCTTCGAATTGATTGCTCCTATGTCTGTATTTTTATCCATCGGATCCCCAACTCGCAACGTTTCCATTCTGTCTTTCAGCTTACGAATCACAACATCAGCAACACTTTCCTGCACAAACAAACGAGAACCTGCACAACACACATGCCCTTGATTAAAAAATATTCCGTTTATAATTCCTTCTACAGCTTGGTCGAGTGGTGCATCTTCAAAAATAATGTTTGCTGCTTTTCCGCCTAATTCAAGTGTGCATTTTTTATCTGTTCCGGCAATTGATTTTTGAATCCACTTGCCCACATTTGTAGAACCAGTGAACGCAATTTTATTTATATCCGGATGATTTACAATTGCTGCTCCTGTTTTTCCTGCACCTGTAATAATATTTACAACACCTTTTGGCAATCCACTATCGCGGATAAGTTCAGCAAGTTTTAAAGCAGTCAAGGGAGTTGTTTCGGCAGGTTTCAAGACAACCGTATTTCCAGCAGCCAATGCCGGAGCTATTTTCCAAGCAGCCATCAACAATGGAAAATTCCAAGGGATAATTTGTCCGGCTACACCCAATGGTTTCGGATTTCTATTTGGAAACGCATATTCTAATTTATCGGCCCAACCTGCGTAATAAAAAAAGTGATTGGCTGCCAATGGAACATCAATGTCTCTGCTTTCACGAATTGGTTTTCCACCATCCATTGTTTCAATCACAGCAAACTCTCTTGCACGTTCTTGCATCAATCTCGCAATGCGATAAATGTATTTTCCTCTTTCTTTACCGGATAATTTGCTCCACTTACCAAAAGCAGCACGTGCTGCCTTCACAGCTTTATCGACATCTTTTTCATCTGCATCAGCTACCTCTGAAATTTTTTCATCTGTTGCAGGATTGTAAGTCGCAAAATATTTTTTGCTGTTTGGTTTTACAAACTCTCCGTTGATAAATAAGTCATATTGCTTCTTTATCGAAACATGCTTTGAATCTTCCGGAGCGGGGGCTAAATCCCAGGCTGAATTGAATTTTAATTTAACTTCTGGCAAATCCTTTCCAGAGTAGAAAGCTTTCTTTGTATTTTTATTTTCTTTCATTTTTATTTTTTTGCGCAACACCTCCTTCCCTTTAGGAAGGTCGGGATGGGCTTTAATCCTTCGAAAAATAATCTGAACTTTGATATACACCCGTTGTTTGTTTTGCAATTTGCATCAACACATCATTCGCCAAACTACTCGCTCCGAAACGAAACCATTCGTTACTTAACCAGTCGGCTCCCAAAGTTTCATTCACCATTATTAAATATTGTAATGCTAATTTTGAAGTGGAGATTCCACCGGCAGGTTTCATTCCAACCATTCGTCCCGTTGCATAATAATAATCACGAATGGCTTCTAACATTACCAAGGTAACAGGCATTGTAGCCGCTGGAGAAATTTTTCCTGTGGATGTTTTAATAAAATCTGCCCCAGCATACATAGCAATATCACTTGCTTTACGCACATTGTCTAAGGTAGAAAGTTCTCCTGTTTCAAAAATCACTTTTAATCTGGCTTTGCCACATGCTTCCTTAATAGCCACTATTTCGTCAAATACAAAATTGTAATTTCCTTTTAAAAATTCGCCACGTGAAATCACCATATCAATTTCATCTGCGCCATTATCCACAGCAAATGTTGTGTCTGCAATCTTTATTTCATGAGTGGATTGTCCGCTCGGAAAAGCAGTAGATACCGAAGCTACTTTTACGCCTGTTCCTTTTAAAGCATCTTTTGCCGTTTTTACCATAGATGGATATACACAAACTGCTGCTACCGTTGGCAATCCTGGAATAACATCGTGCAAATGTGCTGCTTTGTAACACATTTGTTTCACTTTACCTTCTGTGTCTTTTCCTTCCAAAGTAGTTAAATCAATCATGCTAAGGATCATTTTCATGCCTTGCATTTTCGATTCTTTTTTAATGCTCCTCGTTGTAAATCTTGCTACACGCTCTTCTATTCCAACCTGGTCTATTGTTGGAGTAATTCTAAAGTCTGGAAGTGTTATTTTTTTAGCCATTCTTTGTTTTTTAAGCCTTTGAACAAAGGTATTCAAAATTTTCTTTTTCAGTTTCAAAAAATGCCTTACATTTGCATCCTCAATGAAAACAAACAACTTCTATAAAGGAATAAGCAAATACAGCACAATGATGTGTTGTATGCTATGCTGCATTTAATTTACAGAAGGACTTTAACATATATTTGAACTTATTTCAAAGGTCTTTCCCAACAGGTTAGGCCTTTTTTGTTAGACCTCACCCCAACCCTCTCCGAAGGAGAGGGGGACAGTTATGTCTTTGAAATTGCGCACATATTTTTTGTATATTTATGATAGAAAAAAGAAAACTTTAATTTAATACAAAATCCCTTTTAGCCCCTCTCCTTTTTCAAGGATAGGGGTTGGGGTGAGGTCTATGAAAAATATTTTCCCTACAGACAAAATTTTGCTTCGAGCAGACAAAGAAAATTTGCTCAAACAAAAAGGAATTGCTATCTGGTTCACAGGACTAAGCGGTTCCGGAAAAACAACTATTGCTATTGCATTGGAGAAACAATTGCATGAAAAAGGATTGCTAACACAAATTTTAGACGGAGATAATATCAGAACAGGAATCAATAATAATCTTGGGTTCAGCGATGAAGATAGAATTGAAAATATCCGAAGAATTGCCGAAGTAACAAAATTGTTTGTGAATAGCGGTGTTGTAACTATCTGCTGTTTTGTAAGTCCGACCGAGGAAATCAGAAGCAATGCAAAAAGTATAATTGGGAAAGACGATTTTACAGAGATTTTTGTCAACACTCCGCTTGAAGTTTGTGAAAAACGTGATGTGAAAGGCTTGTACGCAAAAGCTCGAAAAGGAGAAATAAAAGATTTTACTGGAATTAATGCTCCGTTTGAAGCACCGGTAAATCCAGCGATAATATTAACAGATGCATTAAGTATCGAAGAAAGTGTAAAGAAGATATTGGATAAAATTAAATTATGAAAAACTACTCACTCACACATTTAAAAGAATTAGAAAGCGAAAGCATTTATGTTTTACGTGAACTGGCAGCGCAATTTGAAAAACCCGCATTACTTTTTTCAGGTGGAAAAGATTCTATTGTATGCTTTCATTTAGCCCGCAAAGCCTTTGCTCCTGCTAAAATTCCATTTCCATTGGTGCATGTAGACACAGGACATAACTTTGAAGAAGCAATTACTTTCCGCGATGAGCTTGCAAAAAAATACAATGCACAATTAATTGTTGGTTCGGTTCAACAAAGCATTGATGAAGGAAGAGCAGTAGAAGAAAAAGGATTCAATGCAAGTCGAAATGTTTTACAAACTGTTACTTTATTAGAAACAATTGAAAAATATAAATTTGATGCATTGATTGGCGGAGCGCGAAGAGATGAAGAAAAAGCTAGAGCTAAAGAACGTTTCTTTTCTCACCGTGATGACTTTGGACAGTGGGATCCTAAAAATCAGCGACCGGAACTTTGGAATATATTCAACGGGAAAAAACATCTCGGTGAGCATTTTAGAGTGTTTCCAATTAGTAATTGGACAGAGATGGATGTTTGGCAATACATTTTACAAGAGAACATTGAAATCCCCAGCATTTACTTTACACATGAGCGTGAGTGCTTTATGCGCGATGGAGTAATTTATGCTCACTCGCATGTTATTCCTTTAAAACCGACAGAGAAAGTAGAAAAAATGCAAGTCCGTTTCAGAACAATCGGAGACATCAGTTGTACCGGAGCTGTACTTTCAAAAGCAAATTCACTAGAGGAAATTGTTGAAGAAGTTGCAGCCACAAGAGTTACAGAAAGAGGAAGCAGAATAGATGATAAACGTTCCGAAGCAGCAATGGAAGACAGAAAGAAAGCGGGATATTTTTAAATCGGATTTCGAAAGTTTTATTTCGGGGGCAAAAAAATAAAGAAATTAAAGAAAATAAAAATAATTTATGACAGATTTTTCTACAGCAGGATATTTAACCATGGATTTGCTTCGTTTCACAACGGCAGGAAGTGTTGATGATGGTAAAAGCACATTGATAGGTCGTTTACTTTACGATTCAAAATCAATTTTTGAAGATCAATACGAAGCAATAAAAGCAACGAGTGAAAAGCGCGGTGAAGAATATGTGAACTTGGCCTTACTAACGGATGGGCTGCGTGCAGAACGCGAACAAGGTATTACCATTGATGTTGCATACAGATATTTTGCAACTCCGAAACGTAAATTTATTATTGCCGATACACCAGGGCACATTCAATACACACGCAACATGGTTACAGGTGCATCCACTGCCAATGCTGCCATTATTTTAATTGATGCACGCAAAGGTGTGATTGAACAAACGATGCGACACACATATATTGCCTCATTATTGAGAATTCCTCATGTAATTGTTTGTGTGAATAAAATGGATTTGGTAGAATTTAAAGAAGAAGTGTTTGAAAAAATAAAAAATGATTACACCGCATTTGCTACGAAACTTGATATCAACGATGTACACTTTTTACCGATTAGTGCATTAAAAGGCGACAATGTTGTGGATGCTTCTAAAAATATGAATTGGTACAAAGGCAATACACTGATGTATTTATTAGAAAATATTGAGATTACAAACGATACCAATCATACCGATGCACGTTTCCCTGTGCAATACGTGATTCGCCCAATGAGCACTGAGCATCATGATTATAGAGGCTATGCTGGAAGAATTGCAGGAGGCATTTTCAAAAAAGGAGATGCAATAACGGTTTTACCAAGCGGACATACATCTAAAATAAAATCGATTGATTTATTAGACACTTCATTGGAAGAAGCATTTGCACCCATGAGTGTAACATTGACATTGGAAAATGAAATTGACATTTCTCGCGGGGATATGATTGTTAAAACAGACAATCAACCTTTAGCTACGCAGGATTTTGACGTGATGATTTGTTGGTTAGCAGAAAAACAATTACAGCTAAATGGGAAATATGCATTAAAGCATACTTCTAAAGATGTGCGTTGTGTAATTAAAGATATTCAATACAAAGTAAACATCAATACGCTGGAACAAGTTGTAGATGATAAAACAATTAATTTAAATGACATTGCCCGTATCAGTATAAAAACGACAGCTCCAATTGCAATTGACAAATACGGCAAAAACAGAAATACAGGAAGTATTATTTTGATTGACGAAGCAACAAACGTAACTGTTGGTGCTGGAATGATTATATAAAAAAAGAGTCCAGAGTAAAAACTCTCTGGACTCTTTTTAATTTTTTTTAGAATTCTACTTTGTAAGGACAACACTCTTCCTCTTCACCTCATCACCAACAATTATTTTCAGCATATAAATTCCATTTTCCTGATTGGATAAATCTATTTGATTTTGATTGTTTGTTACTTCTTTCGAAATAATTAATTGTCCTAATGAATTATAAATTTCAATTTTTGCAGAAGCACTATTTCCTAAATTTAAAAACACAATTCCGTTTGTTGGATTTGGATACACTTCCAGGTTTATTTTATCTAAAATTGTAATCCCTGTAGTCATTACTACATAGCAAGCAGAAGTATCAATACATCCTGATTCATTTACAATAACAGCATAACTACCATCAACCGAAGGAGTAAAATTTTGATTTACTGCTCCTGAAATTATTGCAAAAGAACTATTACAATCCACCCATTGATAAGATGTTGTTGAACTGCTGGCAGTTAAAATATTTCCAACTTGTGTAACACCAATGTTCACTGGCGCGTTCACATTTATTGTTGTTGAAGCGCTATTGGTACAACCACTTAATGTTCCTGTTACAGTATAAGTTCCTGTTGTACTAGGACTAAATGCAAGTCCGTTTGTTACTCCACCACTCCATGAATAAGATGTTGCTCCACCACCTGTTAAAGTTACAGACTGGCCTGCACAAATAGTAGAACTAGTTGTAATTGCTGTAACTGATGGTAAAGCATTCACTGTAATAATTTGAGTTGCAGTATTGGTACAACCAC
>CAYWAV010000053.1:0-25790 GCA_964456225.1 uncultured Chitinophaga sp.
AAATCCTTAATAATTTCGTTCGATTCGGGCATGGTTGCTCCCACGAAGGCTATCCACTCATTTTGATGGATAGCCTTTGTTTTTCATAATCAATTTTAAAATGATTATTTTTGTATAAATAACAAGCTGATGCAATTGCGTACTAAAATCATAAATTATTTCTCTCGTTTTTTTATTTTCTTCTTGTTTATAGGTAGTTCTGCATTAGCACAAACAAAAGATTCAATAGGAGAAAAACCAGCGAAAAAAATTGCTGACCCCTTAGATCATATTGTTGTAGATTTTAGTTTTGATTCCTACAGAAACTGGCCGGATGGAATTACTCAAAAACCATATTCATTGGGCGGAAATGCTTATTTAATGTGGGATTATCCTTTTGGATATGGTCCGTTTAGTCTTGCAATTGGCGCAGGATTCAGTACGCATGATGTACATACAAACGGGCAAATCACTTATTCAATTGATGGGAAATACACAACGTTTGTTCCCTTAACCGTAAAGTACAGTACCAATAAGTTTTCTATGAATTACGTAGAAGTTCCTATTGAATTAAGGCTTAGAACACGTGGCCAAAAAAGCTTTAAAATGACAGTTGGAGGAAAAATAGGTTATGCTTACAACGTGCATACAAAGTATGCAGATGAGGATGGGAAAATCAAAGTTTATAGAATAAAAAATATTGACCCGATACGTTATGGCGTAACGTTTAGAGTTGGCTACAACAAATTTAATCTGCAAGGTTTTTATGCTTTATCCGAAATATTCAAAAAGGGTAGAGGCGAACCAGGAATGATTCCTTTTTCTTTTGGAGTTGGAATGTTGCTTTATTAACCAAGATTCTCTCAAGAGATTGGTAGTCCTTAAATTTCCAATAACTCACCTAAACCATTCTGCTTTCAACTTTCCTTTATTCTTTTCTGCTTGATCAGAAAAGAACCAAAAGAATCAAGACCGGACGATTGCTTCCCGCCTCTCACCATTTTTCGGAAAATCTAAAGCAAAAGAACTAAAGCTTTTGCTAATATTTTCTCGCAAAATGCCGTTCACCCCAACAGGGCATCGCGCCCGGCCTTAGCTCACCCGCGACTCCGTATGGAACATTTATCTTTTAATTAGTCTTTTTGGGAAAAACATTTTGGGTAGTGATAATCAAATCCAATTGACGAAGTCAATAAATCATAAAACATGGAAGAAATAGAAAATCCATTTAAATCATAACAATCATAAAGATCTGCGTTCCAATTTGAGGCGATTTTGATCAATAAAAGAACATCAACCCCAACTCAATAAAAAAGCCTAATACAAATCCTGTATAAACCTGAGCGGGTGTGTGTGCATTTAGTTTTAATCTAGCGTAAGCAACAATCCCTGATAAAAGAAGAATGGCAATAAAAGCAATGGTCATGTCAATTTGTACGCGGTACATTATTCCAAGTGCTGCTCCCGCAATTCCTCCAATCCCAACCGTGTGTGCACTGATTTTCCATCTGAAATTAATGAAGAACGTTAATAGAATAGAAATTCCTGCTCCTAGAATTACAATTTTAAATATGCTTGGAAACTCGGCATCGTAAAATAGATAAAACAATGCAAAAAAGTATAATGCAGTACTGCTATATGGAATAATTCGCTCTTGATTGGTTTCCATTTCCAAACTTTGAATACGATTCATTTTTAATAATATCAGTGCGTTGATAGTTGGGAGCATAAACGTGAATAAGAAAGTAACTCCAAGAATAATAGATTTTAAAAGTAGAGGAAGAAACATGGAGATGTAATTCTCCGTGAAAAAAATAAATGCAAAGCCATAGGTTGGCATTAACAATGGATGAAAAAGATAGGAAATGATTTTTGCGACTTTTGTCTCCATATAAATTAGTTTCCTTTGCTTCTCGCTTCTCGCTTCTCGCTTCTCGACTCCGCTCGAAGTGACTAGCTTGAAGTGACTAGCTCGAAGTGGCGGTTTAATTATTGTTTATTGTCTACTGAAAACTGTCTACTGGTTACAATTCTTTTCTTAATCGTGCAACTGGAATATCAAGCTGTTCACGATATTTAGCGATCGTTCTTCTGGCAATATTATACCCTTTTTCTTTTAATATTTTGGTGAGTTTGTCATCTGTCAATGGTTTCTTTTTATTTTCTGCTGCGATGCAATCTTCCAAAATCTTTTTCACTTCTCGAGTTGAAACTTCTTCACCGCTATCCGTAGAAAGCGACTCACTAAAAAAAGATTTTAATAAAAATGTTCCGAAAGATGTTTGAACATATTTGCTGTTTGCTACACGAGAAATGGTTGAAATATCTAGGTTTACTCTTTCTGCAATGTCTTTCAAGATCATTGGTTTTAAAGCGGTTTCATCACCAGTCAAAAAATATTCTTTTTGATATTCCATTATCGCATTCATGGTATACAGCAATGTATAGCTACGTTGCTGAATGGCATCAATGAACCATTTTGCGCCTTCCAGTTTTTGTTTTACAAACATGGACGCTTCTTTACTGCTTTTATCTTTTGATTTAGAATACTCTTCCAACATTTGAGAATATTCTTTGCTTACCTTTAAATCAGGTGAGTTGCGGGAATTTAAACTTAAAATTAATTGCCCTTCTTCATTTATCATTATGAAATCGGCAATCACTTGTTGGTGACTTTTTTGTCCGTCAGCCATGGAGTTACCCGGACGAGGATTTAATTTTAAAATTTCCTGAATAACTTCTTTTAATGTTTCATCGTCAATCTCCAGTTTTTTCGAAATCTTATCGTAATGCTTTTTCGAAAATTCATCCATTTGTTTTTCTACCACTTCAGTAGCCAACTCCACAATCATGGTTTGAACTTCAATTTTTCTTAATTGAATCAATAAACATTCTTGTAAGTCGCGAGCGCCAATACCGCCAGGCTCAAAATCCTGAATTATTTTTAGTAATTCGTTGAGTTCTACTTCGGTGGTTGTAATGTTTTGTGAAAATGCGATGTCATCTACAATGGAAGATAATTCTCTACGCAAATAGCCATCATCATCCAAATTTCCGATGAGGTTTAAGGCAATTTGATATTCGCGGTCGTCCAGATCTTTCATCCCTAGTTGGCTTTCCAACATATCTTGAAAAGTAACTCCTACAGAAAAAGGAATTTCTTTACGTTCTTCGTCTGGGCTTGTGTTGTTTACTTTTGTTTTGTAGGAAGCGCCTTCATCGTCATCCATGTAGTCGCTGAGTGCAAAATCTTCTCTTTGATTGTCATCGTCTTTGGCGGTATCATCAAACTCTTCATCGTTATCAAATTCGTCTTTGGGTTCATCATCTGTATCCACACCTTCTTCTAGTGCAGGATTGATTTCCATTTCTTCTTTGATACGTTGTTCTAATGCGATAGTAGGTAACTGCAACAATTTCATTAATTGAATTTGTTGCGGGGATAATTTCTGAAGTAATTTTTGCGACTGTATCTGCCTTAACATAATCGTTCTGCTCGTTTCTGTATTTATACAAAAGTAACAAAAATTTAGCCAAAAAATAAGCTCGAAATGGTGTTCATTTCGAGCTTGTTATGTCAATTGTAATATTAAAGACCCCAATTATGGAACTACTAAATCCTAAACCCAATTACTAGTACGTCATCAACTTGTTCTAATTCACCTTTCCAGTCGAGGAAGTTTTGATGCAGTAATTGTTCTTGTTCTTTTATTGGTTTTGTGTGGATATCGGCAACAAGCTTTTGCATATTCCCGACCATGAATTTTTTTCCTTTTGTTCCACCAAATTGGTCGGCATATCCATCTGAAAAAATATAAATGATATCGCCTTTTTCAACTGGGAATGAATGATTTGTAAATGTACGTTTTACTTCATTTTCCATTTCCAATCCACCAATCGGAAATTTGTTTGCTTTTATCATTTGAAATGTTTCTTCACCAGACTCATTTTTCTTAAAAATCCAGAGTGGACGATTTGCTCCAGCATATTCTAGCACATTTCCTTCTTCGTTTAAAGAACACAATGCTATGTCCATTCCATCTCGTCTTTCGTTTTCCGAATTGCCACTTTGTTTCAAAGAAGTTTTCACACCCATGTGCAATTCATTTAAAATTTCGGCAGGAGAAGTAATATTTTTTTCTGTCACAATCTCATTCAGCAATGTATTTCCAATAATACTCATGAAAGCTCCGGGAACACCATGTCCGGTGCAGTCTACCGATGCGATAAATCGTTTGTTGTTACGTTTAGCAAACCAATAAAAATCTCCACTCACAATGTCTTTCGGTAAATACAATACGAATGCATCTTTTAATTCCTTGTGCAAATTTTGTAAAGGAGGCAACAATGCTTCCTGAATATTTTTCGCATACTTGATACTATCGGTAATGTCGTGATTCTTGGCTTCAATAATTGCTTTCTGTTCGGTTACTTCTTTGTTAACTATTTCTACTTTTTCTTTTTCTTGACGTAACTGGAATGTACGTAATTGAACTTCTTGTTCCAGTTCAATTTTTGCTTTTTGTAAATTTCTAGTTCTTACAACAATGAATAAATAAATTAAACCAAAAGCAACCAAAGCAGCTATGGTATAAAACCACCATGTTTGATACCAAGGAGGAAGAATAGTAAATTTATAGGTTACATCTTTTTGATTCCACAATCCATCGTTATTCATTGCTTTTAAATGAAAGGTGTAATCGCCTGCAGGTAATGAGGAGTAAGTAGCTTCTGTTTTTGAAGTAGGAGGAAACCAATCTGCATCAGCGCCTTCCAATTTGAATTGATATTTTACTTTGTTAGGACTAGTGATACAAACACCAATAAAATCGAAGGTGATGTGATTTTTATCGTAAGGCAATACAAGTGTTTTTGGTAAATTACTTACGCTATCAATTCCTTCAGAATAATTAATTAATTCCGCGTCTGCATTTTGAAAAAACAAACGTATTCCAGTTATGCGTGTGAGCGCTTCTTGACGATTTATTTTTTCAAAGTTTGGATTATATATAGTTGCACCTTTGATCGTTCCAAACCAAAGATTACCCTGATCATCTTGCATTTGTGAGTTGAAATTACATTCAACACCTTTCAATCCCTCTTCTTTTCCATAGTGTTTTATCTCTATTTTTTTGCTTGTTCTTAGGACTTGCAAATTAATTTTATCGATACCATTGTTAGTGCCTACCCATAAATAATCTTTATTCAAGAGCATTAAATAAACTTTATTAGCAGCTAAACCATCTTTAATATTTATATTTTTGAAGTTGGTATAATCGTAACTAAATATACCTTCATCACTCCCAAACCATAAATAGCCCCACTTATCTTGCAGAATAGAGATAACCCGCTTGTTAGTAAATCCGTTTGTTTTATTAAATTTTTGAAAGGTGTTGCCCGAATATTTTATAACACCATTTTCAGAAGCCAACCAGAATGTTTGGTTGCGGTCCACAAAAATATTATAAATAGGGACAACCTTTCCTGGGCTTAACACATTAGATGGAAATCGTATGATTTCAAATTTATTGTTTTTATAACTGCAAAGTCCATCAGCAGTTCCTATCCAAATTGTGTTTTCTTTGTCAATGTAAGTAGATAAAATATTGTTTTCGGGTAAGCCATCTTTTTTAGAATAGTTGCGAAATCGGGTTCCGTCAAAAACGCTTAATCCTGCTTTTGTTCCAAAATAAATATTTCCTTTTTTATCTTCGATGATCGTTTGTACATCGTTATCGGCAAGTGAGTTGTTTACATCTTTAACATTCAACCTGTAATTAATAATTTTCCCTTTAGCTAAGCAGACAACACCAAAATCTTTCACTCCCATCCAAACATTTTTTTTAGAATCTTGAAAAATACATTTGATATAATCGCCAGGCAAACTATCTTTCGAACTATAAGAAACAAAAGCTTCTCCTGTAAATTTCGAAACACCAAATCCATCTGTGCCAAACCAAAAATTATCTTCTCTGTCTTGTAAACCACACATAAGAATGTTGCTTGCAAGTCCGTTTTTGTTTGTGTATTTTCGATAAGTAAATCCATTGTATTTATAAATTCCTTCGCTACTGGCCATCCATAAATTGTTTTTATTGTCAGGAATAATAGAAGTGAAAGCAACATTTTCTTGTCCTGCAATTTTTACTTGAGATAGTGCACCCTCGGGAGTGATTTTATTAATTCCTGAGTTTGTGCCAATATAGATGTTGCCTTGTAAATCTTCGTTAATAGAGCGAACAAAATTGTCTTGCAAGCCGAGGAAAGTAGAATAATAACTGAATTTTTTTGTAGAAGAGGTATACTTTATTACGCCATTTAAAATGGTTCCGAAATAAATATTATTTGCCTTATCGGCATACATACTAAAAACACGCGCCTGATTTAGTAGTGTATCGGCATCAAAGGGAACTATTTTATTGTTTATTAATTGACAAACTCCTTTTCCTGTTCCAATCCAGATAACTCCATTATAATCTTCTAAAACTTTGTAAACTCTATTGTGAATGAGCCCATTTTTTTCGGTGAAGTTTGTCCATTTCTTTCCTTTCAATACACTAAGTCCGCCATTGGTTCCGAATATAATGTTCCCATTTTTTACTTCGGCAATCGAAAAAACAACATTGTTAACTAGACTATCGTTTTCTGTATAGGTAATAAATTTATTTCCATCGTATTTACTAACTCCACCATTGTTTGTTCCAAACCAAATGTTTCCGTTTCTATCTTGACACATGGATAATACTTGCGACTGAGCCAATCCATCTTCTACATTAAAATTCTGAAAATCGTAAGTTTGTGAAATAGCATTATAGCTTGCCGAAAGCAAAATGGAAAGAGATAGAAATATTTTAAAATAGTTTCTCAAGACTTTTTAATACTGTGAATAAAGATAGGAAAAAATAAAAGCCCCAACATTTTTGCAGGAGCTTTTTTGATTCTTTCAATGAATTCAGAAATCTTTAAAATTCAGCAGTTTTAGGTGCTCGTGGAAAGGCAATTACATCGCGAATGTTGGTCATTCCAGTAACAAACAATACCAATCGCTCAAAACCCAATCCAAATCCTGCATGTGGAGCAGTTCCAAATCTTCTTGTGTCTAGGTACCAATACAATTCATCGGTTGGAATATGCATTTCGCTCATTCGTTTTTCCAAGTAATCTAAACGTTCTTCACGTTGAGAGCCTCCAATGATTTCGCCAATGCCCGGGAAAAGAATATCCATTGCAGCAACCGTTTTTCCATCTTCGTTCTGACGCATATAAAACGATTTAATGTCTTTCGGATAATCGGTAAGAATAACAGGTTTTTTAAAATGCTTTTCTACTAAAAAGCGTTCGTGCTCGCTTTGTAAATCGGCTCCCCAGTTTTCAATAAGGTACTTGAATTTTTTCTTTTTATTGGGAGTCGAATTTCTCAAAATTTCGATTGCTTCTGTATAGGTGAGGCGTTCAAAACTATTGTCTAAACAAAAATTTAATTTTGAAACCAAATCCAATTCGGAACGTTCGTCTTGTGGCTTTTGTTTTTCTTCTTCGTCCAAACGGGTTTTCAAAAATTCTATTTCATCAGCACAAGTAGTTAAAGCGTGTTTAATCACATATTTTAATAAATCTTCTGCCAGTTGCATGTTATCTTTCAAATCATAAAATGCCATTTCGGGTTCTATCATCCAAAATTCTGCAAGGTGGCGAGTTGTATTTGAATTTTCAGCACGAAATGTTGGTCCGAAAGTATAAATATCGCCAAAAGCCATAGCAGCAAGTTCTCCTTCTAGCTGTCCGGAAACAGTTAAGTTGGTAGACTTTCCAAAAAAATCTTGTTTGAAATCCACTTTTCCATCTTCGGTACGAGGAGGATTATCAAAATCCAAAGTAGTTACACGAAACATTTCTCCCGCACCTTCCGCATCCGATGCGGTAATAATTGGAGTGTGCATGTAAACAAATCCACGGTCATTAAAAAATTGATGAATTGCAAATGCCAGTGCATGGCGAACTTTAAAAACAGCGTTAAAAGTATTTGTTCTGAAACGTAAATGTGCAATTTCACGCAAAAATTCAAGGCTGTGTTTTTTGGGTTGCAAGGGAAATTTTTCGGCATCACTATCACCTAATATTTCCAACTGTTTCACTTTTATTTCAACTTTTTGTCCTTTCCCCATTGACTCAATGAGTTCTCCGGTGACGCTTACAGCGGCTCCTGTTGTTAGTCTTTTCAACAAGGCTTCATCCATTGATGTAAAATCAACTACTGCTTGAATATTATTTATTGTTGAACCATCGTTAATAGCTATAAATTGATTGTTACGAAATGTTCGCACCCAACCTTTAACCGTTACTTCTGTTCCGTATGCTGTTGAACCCAACAGCGCTTTCACTTTTGTTCTTTCCATAACTTTTATATTTCCTAAAATAGGTGTGCAAATGTACTAAAATAAAAAAAGCCACCCCGACAATCGAAGTGGCTTTAGATTGTTTTGTTTTTGAATTAATCTGTTACCACCAGGCGAATTGTCTGATTTTGATTATTATTTATATTCAGTTTAATAAAATATACTCCGGCATCTAACTTCGCTAGAGTAGCTTGCTGCTTTCCTGCCGGCTGATTTGTATTCACCAATGTTTGCAATTTTTTACCAAGCACATCGTATACATTCAATTCTACGCTACTTCTTGCAGCTAATGTATAATTAACAGTGCTTATGTTATTGGTTGGATTGGGAAAAACATTCAAGTTGTTAATGTCTGTCTCTGCACTAACAATTGAGGCAGCCATGGGAAAAGTAGGATAAACCGAATTACTATCTGCTTCATAATCTAAATTAGGAAACAAAAAATCAGTAGCAGTTACAATAATGTTGTAAACCGAATCTCTTTGTAATCCAGGAATATCAACATATACAGTATAAAATTCTCCAGGTGAATTAATAGAAATATTTGCGAAGGAATAAGCACCAGTTGGTCCTGTTTGAGTATTTGTAATCATTGCGCCACCTGGATTTTTTCCAAGCTTCACATCAATTCCGGGGATTGGTTCTCCAGGTAATCTAACAAATCCGACACCTTCAATTAATGTTCCGCTCAACATTCCCGGTCCTGCAGTTACTATTCCTTCATACATTAATATATCTGCTGTATCAGTCATACATCCTTGAACATAAATTGTAGCGGAGTCCCATAAATATTCATTTGCATAATAAGATGGCACAACCAAAGGGTAAATAAGTGTATCTGCAAAAGCTTTAATTAAATAAGTGCCTCCCAATATGGAAGTAAAATGATAGTAGCCTAAACCATCAATAGAAGAAACTTGAACCGTGTCAAAAGAAGACATAGTAGAAGAATAATCAAAAAGTACAGCCGTGTTTAATCCACTATTTAAAGCTCCTCCGCTGTATGTTACGTTTCCATCTATATCGCCACCTGTAACTATTATAACAGTTGTGTCTAGCGGACTACATGATCCGGGTGGAGTATAGGTGATGGTATGTGTTCCAATGCCAGCTATTAAAGGATTAAATGTTCCCAAGAGGTTATCGGTTATTCCCGTTCCAGACCAAGTGCCGCCAGTAGATCCAGCAAAAAAATCAAAAGGAGCAGTTAGATTACATACGGGAGTAGCATTTGCAATTGTTGCATTATAAAATGGACTGATTATGAAAGTAGGAAAGGTGAAACTTGTTGTGGGACAACCACTAGCTGCTGCAATTGTATTGGTGATGTCATATGTTCCTGGAGCACTTGTGGTCATATCAATTTCACCAGTTAATGTATCAACAAAAATTAAACCGGATGGAGCTACAGAAAGAATTCCAGGAACTGCTGCTCCAGGAAAACTTGGGAATATATTAGGTCCGAATTCACAAAAGGGTCCCGCAGGGAAAAATAAATTAGGAATTGGCATAGCAGTCACGTTTACTGGATAGGTTAATGGAGTTCCTGGACATGCTCCCTTTGTTGGAGTAATTGTGTAGGTTGTTGTTCCTGAAACTATCGAAGCAGATAAAATTTCTGAAATATTTCCTGTGCCAGAAAGTGCTGATCCTGAAGTTGCCGTTTCCGAGCTTGTCCATGGAAATGTTGTTCCACTAACCGAAGAACTAAACGTAATGGAAAACAAGCCACCTGAACAAGTGGCAGGGTAAGTTACAGGAAATGCAGCAACGTCAGGGAAAGGTGTTATTGTAAATCCTTGATTAACATTTACAGATGGACAACCTCCTGATGCGCCAATTGTGTTTGTAACAAGATAAGAACCAGGAGTGCTTGTTGTTAAATCAATTTCTCCTGTTGATGGATTAATAACCATTCCAGCAGTTGAAGTAAATGTTCCGGCACTTGCTCCAGGCAAAAAGCTAGGTAAAGCATTTGGTGAAAATTGACAGCCTGAACTGCTGTAAGAAAAATTCGCATCAGGATAAGGGTTTACGTTTACAAAAGGAAATACAACAGTGCCTGTGCAGCCAGCAGCAAGGGGTGTAAAAAAATAAGCAATACTTCCTGCAGAAGATGTTGTTGCTGTTACGGTATCAAAAACAGATGTTCCTGTTCCTGATGGATCTGCACCTGAAGCATTTGTTGAGAAAGAACTCCATGAAAAAGTTGTTCCACTAACATTACTAGATACAGAAAAAGAAACGGTATCGCCCGAACATCTAGCTAGTGGTGAAGTGCTGGCAGTTGCAACAGGAATTGGATTAACCGTAAGCACAGGAGTGATTACACTTCCTACACATCCTGCTGCAATTGGTGTAACAATATAGTTTGCTGTGCCAGGAGTAGCCCCCGTTGCGCTTACACTTTGAGATATCACTGCGCCACTACTAGCTGTGTTTCCTGTAACTCCAAGACCACTTGTTGTCCATGAAAAACTGGTGCCAATAACAGAGCTCGTTAGCGCAAAATTACAATTAACGCCAGAACATCGTGTTTGTGCCATTGGCGCTGATGTTACAATAGGAGTTGGTCTTACAGCAATTGTATATACTGTTGGTGGGCCAGTACAGCCAGCCAATGTGGCTGTTATATTAATTGTTCCTACAATAGAAGTAGAACCAGAATTAGTAGCAGTATATGGAGGAATATCTCCAACTCCGCTACCCGAAATACCAATGGAAGGATTTGAGTTTGTCCAGTTAAATGTTGCACCTGGAGGTGTACTCGTAAAATTTGTGGCTGCTAGTGTTGCACCGTTACAAGAAGATGGATTTAACAATGCGTCAACAGTTGGTAATGGATTAACAGTAATTGTAAGAGTTGATGTAGCAACAGTAAGTGCCGCATCCGTAACCTGAATTGTATATGTTGTTGTTGAGGTTGGAGAAGCAGTAGGATTCGATACAGTTGTTGAGCTTAAACCTGCTGCAGGAGCCCAAGAATAAGTATACCCGGGAGAACCGTAATTCGCAGTTGGTGATCCTCCAATTGTTGTAGTGTTTCCATTACAAATAGTCTGACTAAGTCCTCCATCTGCAGAAAGTGGCTGTGCAATTAATTTAACAGTCGTAAAAAAAAGGACAAATGATAAACTAAAAATAATTTTTAAGTTAACTTTTTTATTTGAGTAGTGCATATTGTTTTTTTTATTCAGTAATAATTAATCGTTGAGTGCTAGCTTTTCCATCCGTAATCAGAGTGATAAAATAAATTCCAGAAACTAAATTTAAATCGTTTGTCGAATATTTATAAACTCCGGCTTTCTGATTTGTATTTACCAGTTGAGAAATATTTTCTCCAAGCACATTGTAAATACTAAGTGATACGGAAGTTGCATTTTCTAATGTATATTCAATAGAAGAATTTCCATTTGAAGGATTTGGATAAACACCAAATTTATTTTCTTCTGCAACATCAGGATTACTGATTCCCACTCCTGCATTAGGAACAATAAAAATGGTTGTTGAATCCACGTAATAATCTAAATAATAAATCTGATTATTGGTTGAAGTCAAAGTAACATTGTAAGAAGAATCTCTTCCTAAACCTGGAATATCAACATACACTGTATAGAAATCAGTTGTGCCATTTAAATCAACTCCTGTAAAAGTATACACTCCAGTTGGACCGGTTGTTCCACTTGCAACCATTGCACCACCGGGATTTTTACCAAGCTTCACATCAATTCCCGGAATTGGTTCTCCTGGTAATCTCATAAATCCGTTTTGTGCCATAAGTGCGGAGCCAAATCCTACTCCTTCTACAATTGTTCCTGTTAACATTCCTGGTCCTGTGCCAGTTCCAATTTCTTCAAGCATCACAATGTCTGCTGTATCAATCATG
The DNA here is from genome assembly GCA_964456225.1 of uncultured Chitinophaga sp. Lineage (GTDB taxonomy): Bacteria > Bacteroidota > Bacteroidia > 2-12-FULL-35-15 > 2-12-FULL-35-15 > 2-12-FULL-35-15. The sequence goes on from CAYWAV010000053.1 coordinate 12,262, forward strand.
CTGCAACCGTGAACAAAAACAGTTGCCGAATCCCAAGCCCACTCATTTCCATAATAAGTTGGATTTAAAGTTGGATAAGTAAGAGGATCAGCAAATACTTTTATAATATAATCAGCTGCATTTAAACCAGTGAATATATAGTTCCCAAGTCCGTCTAAAGACGCAATTTGAACGGTATCAAAATAAGTATAAGAAGGAATGTATTTATATGCAACAACATCTCCACTGGTAACACTTCCTAGCGAATAACTAACGTGACCAACTACATCTGTACTTGGAATTGCAGTATAAGAAAGTATTGAAGATGTTGAAGAACAGCCATTCACATCAGTTACTGTTACCGAATCCATTCCGGTAGTAGTGAAAGTAACATTTTGTGTGATGGCGCCAAATCCCCATAAATAATTAGCTCCAGCAGAACTGGTAAGGACTACTGAATCGCCTTGACAAAAAGTTGTAGACCCACCTGCACTAATAGTTGGTATTGGCATTTGACAAAGTTTCAAATTAAAAATGTCAATTCCTCCAACAGCAGTTAGGTTAAATGAACTGGCTGACAAATCGAAATCACAAGTGCCAGTATACCATCCTGTAATGAAAATAGTATTATTTGCACCTAATGCTATGCAGTGCCCATCTTCATTTCCAGCTCCACCAGTACTTTTTGCCCAAATTAAACTTCCTGCTGAATCAAATTTTGTTATGTAAATATCCTCGGTGCCTCCAACAGAACTTAAATAAACGGTAGCAGCACTTGGGTCAAAGTCTGCCGTGCCTTTATAATATCCGGTTAAGTAAAAATCACCATTTCCTGAACGATCTAATTCAATGTCAAAAGCAACCTCGGAAGATGGTCCTCCCATACTTTTTGCCCAAACAAAATTTCCTGCTGCATCTAATTTGCTGATAAAAATATCGTCAGAGGAAGTAGAAGTTAAATAATAAATTCCACCTGAAGGATCAAAATCTGTTGTTCCATTATAATATCCGGTAGTGTAAACATTTAAAGCAGAATCCACTGCGATGGAATAACCTTCATCACTACCAGTAGAATTACCGATTCCTTTAGCCCACACAAAATTTCCGGCACTATCTAGTTTGCTGATAAAAATATCAGTCACTGCTCCGCTCAAATTGTAAACTGTTCCTGAAGGATCGAAATCTGCAGTGCCATTGTAACTCCCCGTTGTGTAAACATTACTTGCAGTGTCTAAAACAAGAGAATAAACAGCTTCAATTCCTGCTCCACCCATTTGTTTCGCCCACACAAAATTCCCCAATGCATTTAACTTACTTACATAAACATCATAATTTCCTGCGGTTGTAAGGAAAGTACTACCTGCTCCTGGATCAAAATCTGCATTTCCATTAAAAATTCCTGTGGTGTATACATCTCCATTTCCATCAACTGCGATTGTGTAGCCATGTTCCACAGTTGAGCCTCCAAATTGTTTTGCCCACACAAAATTTCCACTAGCATCCAACTTACAAACAAATGCATCTTTGCTTCCCAATGATGTTAAATTAAAAACGCCTCCATTTGGATCGAAATCAGTTGTGCTGGCAAAAAAACCCGTCAAATAAATATCTCCGGCAGCATCTACGGCTACTGAATAACCTCTGTCATCTGCAACGCTTCCAATTTGTTTTGTCCACACAAAATTTCCAGCAACATCCAACTTGCTAATAAAAACATCACCAACTCCCAATGATGAAAAATTAGATACTCCTCCGCCTGGATCAAAATCAACAGTTCCTGTAAAATAGCCTGTAGTAATAACATTGTCGGAAGCGTCCACAACAACAGATAAGCCATAGTCGTTACCTGCACTGCCTTCACCGGTTGCCCAACTGAAATTAACTTGTGCTCTATAGTTCAAACTAACAAAAGTAAGTAGAACGAATAATAATAATTTTGCTTTCATAGTCTGAAGCATTGTTTAATTTAATTTTTATTTAGTTATTACGAATCGTTGAGTGCTAGCTTTTCCATCCGTAATCAGAGTGATAAAATAAATTCCGGAAACTAAATTTAAATCGTTTGTCGAATATTTATAAACTCCGGCTTTCTGATTTGTATTTACCAGTTGAGAAATATTTTCTCCAAGCACATTGTAAATACTAAGTGATACGGAAGTTGCATTTTCTAATGTATATTCAATAGAAGAATTTCCATTTGAAGGATTTGGATAAACACCAAATTTATTTTCTTCTGCAACATCAGGATTACTGATTCCCACTCCTGCATTAGGAACAATAAAAATGGTTGTTGAATCCACGTAATAATCTAAATAATAAATCTGATTATTGGTTGAAGTCAAAGTAACATTGTAAGAAGAATCTCTTCCTAAACCTGGAATATCAACATACACTGTATAGAAATCAGTTGTGCCATTTAAATCAACTCCTGTAAAAGTATACACTCCAGTTGGACCGGTTGTTCCACTTGCAACCATTGCACCACCGGGATTTTTACCAAGCTTCACATCAATTCCCGGAATTGGTTCTCCTGGTAATCTCATAAATCCGTTTTGTGCCATAAGTGCGGAGCCAAATCCTACTCCTTCTACAATTGTTCCTGTTAACATTCCTGGTCCTGTGCCAGTTCCAATTTCTTCAAGCATCACAATGTCTGCTGTATCAATCATGCTGCAACCGTGAACAAAAACAGTTGCCGAATCCCAAGCCCACTCATTTCCATAATAAGTTGGATTTAACAATGGATAAGCCAAAGTATTCGCAAAAACTTTAATCAAATAATCACCACTGTTCAATGCTGTGAATGTATAATTACCACTTGCATTTAAAGAGGTTATTTGAACAGTATCAAAATAAGTATAAGTAGGAATGAATCGGTAAACAACTACATTTCCGTTGGTAACATTTCCTCCCGAATACGTTACATGTCCGTGTAGATCTGTGCTTGGAATAACGGCTACAGAAGTATAGTCTGAACCAAAACATCCATTGGCATCTGTTACACTTAGTGTATAAGATGTTCCTGATGTAAGTGAAACATTTATTGTTTGTCCTGGTATATTTGAACTACCATCATTCCAATTGAAAGTGTAACCTGCTGTTCCGCCTGAAGCACTTGCAGATAAAACAGCCGTGTCAGCATAACAAATTGTTTGTGACAATGGAGCAGTTACAAATAATTGTGGATTAGCCGTAACATAAACAGAATCCATAATTATACAACCTGCAACGGTATCGGTAACAAAATACTCAATATTAGTTGAAGCGTTTGTTCCAACGGATGCACCAGTAGTTGCAAACAAATACGTTGATGGTGTCCAAGTATAAGTGATTCCTCCTGTTGCTGTTAAAGTTGCCGAACTTCCGTAACAAACAGTAGCAGGTGAAGGAGTGATGTCCATTTCTGGAACAACCAATTCAACGGTTGTTGTTTGTGGACAACCAATAGTATTTGTTGCAGTTAATGTATAGGTTGTATTTACTAACGGTGATGCAATTGTATTTAATGTTGTTGTAGAAGTTAAACCGGTTGTAGGCGTCCACGAGAAAGTCATGATGGTATCAGCATAACCAAATTTTAAAGTCCATCCCAATAAATTTCCATCATCACCTGCATAAGTATCACCTACTTTTAAAATCCAATTTCCATTCGGACTTCCAGTGAAATTGGAAAATGCAACATCAGGCAGAAATTGTCCTGTAAACGGTGGAGTTCCTCCGGCTATATAACCAGATGCATCCATAATAAATTCAGTTCCGATATAACCGGCAGCACTTCCACCACCTGCACCAAACTGAACTATATCAATATAGAATCCACTAGGAGAATATAAACCAATAACAATATCTCCAGCATAGGTATGTTCAATACTATCAATTGTAACTGAAATTAAACTTGTACAAGCGCAAGAGCCAGAAACTCCAGACACAGCTAATGTATCAAAGTTGTCTCCTAATGCATTGTTAATAGTATCATGTGTAATTTTTATTATTGGTGGATCTAAAATGTAAAGTCCGGATGTTGCTGTAGTCATTATCTGAACAGTGTCTCCTTTGCAAACAACCGTGGGGGTTGTTGATGGATTGCTCACCATTAAAGTAGGACTTGTTAATGCATTAATTGTAATGAAATCGATAGCATCACAACCACTTGCTGTAGTAATTTGACAAGAATATGTTCCTGGGGCGGCCATGATTGTTTGTGTAGAAGCTTCTGTGCTCCAGTAATACGAGAGCGCTCCGGTTCCTGCATTTAAAAGTACAGTTTGACTTTCACAAATAATAGTATCGTTTCCTAAATTCAATGTAGGAGGTGTAGTTAAACACGTTCTCCAGATTTGGCCACCAGTAGACATTGGCCCGCCTCTTGTTGCTGGGCCACCTGGGCCTGCTATAGCACCAGAAAAATAATTTCTTAAACCATAATACATGTTGTTTCCAAAAACAGCAAAATTTCCATAGTCGCCATGATTATCACTTTCACCAAATCCATCGTCAGAAGAAAGAGTAAACGTTGAGCCATCCGTAGTTCTTTCAATAAATCCTCCACCATAGCTAGAATTTCTTGCAGCAATCCAAAGTTCGGAACCTGTAATTTCTAAATCTGTAATTTTATCGCTTTGAGGATATGTTCTTACCAATGTCCAATTTAATTGATCAGGTGTTCGCCACAATTGTGCTCCGCTTGGGTTATTGGTGCCAGCATAGATATAACCACCAAAGGCTTCAAGCGCAGTAATTTCAATATTGTTTGCATCGTTGAATCCAAAGGCTACACTATCATTCATATCCCAATTCACTCCATCCATTGAGCTCCAAAGTTGCGCTCCGTTTGTTGTTCCTACATAAAATCTTCCACTGTGTACCAATGTACTTTTGATTAAAGTACTTGGCGATAATACTCCAAAGTCAAGTACGGTTTGCCATGAGCCCAAGGAATTTGTTGGATCATTTGATGAGAAATCGGAGCGATGAATTTTTGCTCCCACAGTATAATTTTCAATAACATACATACTATCAATACTACCCAACCCTTTAAAAGGAACAATGTGATCAATTGGTTCATAATTTATTCCGTAATAAGGCGTCCAAGTTACACCATCAAAGGATTTCATAACGCGACTAGTATCGGATCCATACGAAAATGTTGTTGCGTAAATATATCCGCCACCTTCAGTAGTAGTAGCCATTGCACCATAAGTAAAGGCAACAGGATTACTATATACGTTTGACCATGAATTAAATGCTCCCGTTGATGTGCGGAATATTCCTCCAATGCTATTCCCTGAACCAGCATATAAATCTCCTTTAAAAGGCTTCATACACCTAATGTATTCGTCCCAAACGTTTCCAAAGCCCGTACGTTCAGACATTGTCCACATGTCCTGAGCTTTGATAGTTGTCGAAATGCAAAAAATAATTGCTAATAAAGTAAGTAATTTTCTTTTCATGCTTGTGTAGTTTTTTGAGTGATAAAAATAAACCTTTTTCATGAATGTAAAAAATAAAAAAGGTGTATATGTGAGTTCACAAGGTGAAACAATTTTTGTTCTATGTAAGCGTAGGAAACAATTTTTAAAATAAAAGTTTCCATTTTTATAATTGACAATCAAGAAGTTATATAAAATTAAAGAAAATACTTACTCGGAAACTTTGGGAATAAAAAATGTTTCCATAGTTTTGCCACGGATTTAACAAAAATATAAAATGGAAACAAAAGACAGAATATTGCTAGGTGCCGAGGAACTGTTCTTTAAATACGGAATAAAGAGTGTGACTATGGATGATATTGCGAAACATTTAGCAATATCTAAAAAAACCATTTATACTTTTTTTAACGACAAAAATGAATTAGTAGAAATATTAATGAGTGTCAAGTTAAAACAAGATGAATGTGAGTTCAAACAAATTTCTGAAGAATCGGAAAATGTAATTGTTGAGGTGTTCAATATGATGAAACACATGGGAGTTGTTTTTTCGAAAGTTAATCCAACTATTTTTTATGATTTACAAAAATATCATCCCAATGCATGGAAGCAGTTTAAAATATTTAAAGAAGACTGCATGGCAAAAATGGTGGAAAGCTCAATAGAAAGAGGTGTTAAAGAAGGACTTGTGCGTTCGGATATAAATGCAAAAATATTGGCTCGAATGCGAATTGAACAAGTGGAAATGGGGTTGAACTCTGATGTTTTTCCACCGGATAAATTTAAAATGCTGGATGTACAAATTACAATGATCGATCATTTTCTTCATGGAATATGTACACTCAAAGGACATAAAATGATTAACAAATACAAACAAGTTACTGAAGAAGAATAACTCACATTGGCTTTCTGTTTTGGAAGTGATATATGGACAAAAATAATAATTTATGAAAAAATTAATTTTAATACTACTAGCAGGATTGCTTTCACTGACTACTTTTTCTCAAACAACAGACAGCAGTAGTTTTTCCTTTTCATTACAACAAGCACTAAAGTATGCGTTGGAAAATCAAAAGGATGTCAAAAATGCAATCATTGATGAACAGCTTGCGCAGAAAAAAGTAAATGAAATAATGGGAATGGGACTTCCTCAAATAAATGCAAGTTTTGATTTAAGAGAGTTCATCGAAATTCCAACCTCATTAATTCCTGCCGATTTTTTTGGCGGAGCTCCGGGGACATTTGCAGCTGTTAAGTTTGGAACAAAATACAACGCAACTGCAGGACTAGATGCATCACAATTGCTTTTTAGCGGAGATTACTTTTTAGGAATTAAAGCATCGAAAGCTTTTGTTGAAATATCACAAAAATCGACACAACGTACAAAAATTGAAACGTCAGCTACTGTTGCAAAAGCGTATTACACGGTTTTAGTGAATGAAGAGAGAATAAAACTAATGAATGCAACCGTTGCCCGTATTAAAAAAACGATGGAGGACACAAAAGCATTACTGGATAATGGTTTCGTTGAAAAATTGGATTACGACCGGTTAATTGTGACCTATAATAATTTGATGACTGAGCAGGAAAAAGTGCAACGCTTGCTTCAGTTAGGAACCTATTTGCTGAAATACCAAATGGGAATGGACATCAATGCTAATCTAACGCTTACGGATAAGTTAGTAGATATAAAACTGGAAATAACAAATGAAGTTTCCGCACAAAAATTTGATTACGAAAAGCGTGTTGAATACGGACTTTTTGAAACACAATATAAATTAGCGCAACTGGATTTAAAACGACAGCGACTTTCATACTTACCAACTGCATTTGCTTATGGAAGTGTAAGTGGAGCAGCACAACGTAACGAGTTCGATATTTTTGATACAGATAAAAAATGGTACCCTACAAGTTTGATCGGAGCAAAAGTGACGATGCCTATTTTTAATGGATTTCAACGTCATTCAAAAAACCAACAAGCGAAACTATCTGTTTTGAAATCAGAAAACGAGATCGATTTTATTAAAAAATCAATTGATCTGGAAATCGCATCGTCTACCACCATTCTTCAAAATGCAACCATGTCGCTTGAGAATCAAAAGAAAAATATTGCTATTGCAGAAGATGTTGTAAACGTTTCAAAATTAAAATTTCAGCAAGGTGTTGGCTCTAATTTAGAAATGATTGCTGCGGAAACAGCTTTAAAGGAAGCACAAACAAACTATTTTAATGCATTGTTTGACGCATTGGTTGCGAAAATTGATTTTGATAAAGCCACAGGGAATTTAAAATAGACCCCTCTCAACCTTCCCGAAGGGGAGGAGGAATAAAAATTAAAAACAAAATAACAAAATACAGTATGAAAAAAGTAATCGGATTATTTAGTGTAATTGTTCTACTCTCTGCTTGTGGTTCAGGTGATGATAAGAAAGCACAATTGGCAGAATTAAAACAAGAAGAGATAGATATAAAAGCAAAAATTTCTGCTCTTGAATTAGAACTCAATGCATCAGGAGCAGATTCAGCAAAAAGCGGAATTGCTGTTGCTGTTGTGACTTTAAAGTCGGAAGTGTTTAAAAATTATATTGATGTTCAGGGTCGTGTAGATGCCGATCAGAACGTTTCTCTTAGCACTGAAATGCCGGGAACAATTACGAAGATAAATGTAAAAACAGGTGATGAGGTGAGCGTTGGACAAGTGCTTGCTGAAACAGATGCTCGTGCCATCAATCAACAGATTTCGGATTTGCAAACCAATGCTGATTTAGTAAATCAGATTTATGAGAAACAAAAAAATCTTTGGGACCAAAAAATTGGAACCGAAGTGCAATTCCTTCAGGCAAAAACAAACAAAGAAAGCATGGCGAAAAAATTAGTTGCCATGCAAGAACAAATACGTATGAGCAAAATTATTTCTCCAATAAGTGGAACGGTTGACGCAGTTGATATTAAAATCGGACAAGCTGTTGCTCCAGGTGTTCCAGCAATACGTGTGATTAATTTTTCAAACTTAAAAGTGAAATCAGATGTTGCTGAAAGTTATGCGTCTAAAATTAAAAAAGGAAATGAAGTAGTCGTTCATTTCCCTGATACACAAGATTCGATTGTAACAAAAGTCGATTTCGTTTCTCGTGCAATCAACAATGCTAGCAGAACATTTTCTGTGGAAGTATTATTGGATAACAAAAAAGAATACCATCCAAACATGGTTGCTCGCTTGAGCATCAACGATTATCAATCAGCAGAAGCTGCTATTATTGTTCCTGTTCGTTCGATTCAAAAAGATGAAAACAATCAAGAGTTTGTTTATGTAGCAAATGGAAACACTGCTAAAAAACAATTGATAAAAATTGGAAAAACATACAATGGAAAAGCTGAAATTATTTCTGGATTAAAAGAAGGAGATGTTTTGGTGACGCTTGGTTATGATATTATTAATGATGGAGATGCCATCGTGTATAAAAAATAAGTTACGCTCATTCGATTAGAATAATAAAATAAAATTGCTAAGTGCTCTTTTGACTTAGTGATAAAAAAACATAGGTATGAAATTTAAAGAGTTTAAACCATCCAGTTGGGCAATTGATAATAAAATCAGTGTGTATGTACTAACGTTTATTATCACAATCATAGGAGTGATGTCCTATAATAGTTTACCGAAGGAAAGCTTCCCCGATATTGTTGTTCCTACTATTTATATCAATACGGTTTATGCCGGGAACACTCCAACCAACATCGAAAATTTGGTTACGAAGCCAATTGAGAAACAATTAAAATCTATTTCTGGAGTTAAAAAAATTAACTCTACTTCTTTGCAGGATGTTTCTGTAATTATGGTTGAGTTTAACACCAATGTAGAAGTTGCTGTTGCCAAACAAAAAGTAAAAGACGCTGTTGATAAAGCGCAAACGGATCTTCCAAAAGACCTTACCATGCAACCAAATGTAATGGAAGTGTCTTTTTCTGACCTTCCTATTATGTATATCAACTTAGCAGGGAAAATGGATTTGAATAAGTTGAAAAAATACGGTGATCAGTTGAAGGATAGAATTGAAGGGATGAAAGAAATTTCAAAAGTTCAAATGGTTGGTGATTTGGAAAGAGAAGTGCAAATCAATATTGACATGTTCAAAATGCAAGCAGCTAATTTTTCTTTGTATGATATTTACAAAGCAGTGCACGAAGAAAATATGAACATGTCGGGGGGATTAGTTCCAATGGATGGAATGAAAAGAAACATTTCTATTAAAGGAGAATTTACAGATGTAGATCAAATAAGAAATTTAATTGTTTCATCGGGTTCGGGAGTTAAAGTTTATTTGAAAGATATTGCTGATGTAGTAGACGGAACGAAAGAGCAAGAAAGTTATGCGCGTTTAGAAGGGAAAAATGTAATTACTTTAAATATTGTAAAACGTTCTGGTGAAAATTTAATTCAGGCATCTGACAAAGTCAATGCTTTGATTAAAACAATGCAAGAAGAAAATTTTCCTAAAGAATTAATTATTACTGTTACTGGCGACCAATCGGATCAAACACGCTTAACACTTCACGATTTAATTAATACCATCATTATTGGTTTTATTTTGGTAACATTTATTTTGATGTTTTTCATGGGTGTTACCAATGCCATATTTGTGGCTTCATCGGTTCCATTGTCAATGTTTATTGCATTTATGTTTATGCCAACCATTGGTTTTACATTAAACATGATTGTGTTGTTTGCATTTTTACTTGCTCTCGGAATTGTAGTGGATGACGCAATTGTTGTCATCGAAAATACTCATCGACTATTTGACAATGGTAAGAGGAATATAAAGGAGGCCGCCAAGATGGCTGCCGGTGAAGTGTTTCTGCCCGTGCTTAGTGGAACATTAACAACATTGGCTCCTTTTGTGCCTTTGGCTTTTTGGCCAGGAATAATTGGAAAGTTTATGTACTTCTTGCCTGTTACACTCATTATTACTTTGTTGGCTTCCTTAGCTGTTGCATATATTATTAATCCAGTTTTTGCGGTCGACTTTATGAAAACGCATGAAGAGGAAAAAGCTAAATATGGTAAACTTACTAAGTTGGCAATTATCCGAATTATTCTTTCTGTTATAGTTGCATTAGTATGTTATGCATCTGGACATGTAGCCATTGGAAATCTTTCTATTTTCTTTACAGTGTTTATGTTGTTACACCGTTTTTGGTTGTACAAAGTGATTGAAAAATTTCAAACAAAACTATGGCCGGCTTTTCAAAGAGGGTATACCAATTTATTGCTTAAGTTTTTGAAACGACCATGGCTGGCGATTTTAGGAACAGTATTGCTGTTTGTGTTTTCTATTGTGTTCTTCATTGCACGTAGTCCACAAGTCGTTTTCTTTCCTTCCGGGGATCCTAACTTTGTTTACGTATATGTGAAATTGCCTGTTGGAACAGATCCTGCTAAAACGAACGATGTGATGCTTCAGGTGGAAGAAAAAGTAAAAACTGTTTTAGGGGATTCTAATAAAATAGTAAGTTCAATTATTACAAACGTTACAAAAGGAACAAGTGATCCACAAGACCAAGATCAAAGTGATTATCCTAATAAAGGAAAAATTGCTATCTCCTTTGTGAAGTTTGCTTCTCGTAATGGAGAATCAACGTCTAAGTATTTATCAGATCTTCAAAATTTAAAATGGAATATTCCCGGAGCAGACATTACTGTTTCTAAAGAACAATCAGGTCCGCCCGTTCCGAAGCCAATTAACATTGAAGTGAAAGGCGATGATTTTGATGAGTTAGTTAAAAATGCAACTCGTTTAAAAAAATATTTGGACGACCAAAAAATAGATGGAGTTGAAAACTTAAAATCTGATTTTGAAAGTAGCAAACCGGAAATTGTGTTTAACATTGACCGTGAAAGAGCAAACAGAGAAGGAGTGAGTACGCAAGCGATTGCCTTGGAAATTCGGAATGCTGTTTTTGGTTGGGAAGTAAGTAAGTTCAGAGATGAAAATGATCAGTACCCGATTCAATTGCGTTATAAATATGATCAACGTAATAATATTGAAGCTTTACGAAATTTAAAAATCACCTTCCGTGATATGAATATGGGTGGAATTTTAAGAAGTGTTCCTTTGTCTTCATTTGCTGATGTAAAATACAGCAACACGTATGGCGGCATTAAACGTAAAATGCAAAAACGTGTGATTACACTTTCTTCAAATGTTTCCGAAGGATTTAATCCTAACGAAGTTGTTGCGAAAGTGCAAGCTGCTGCTTCAGGATTTAAAGCAGAAGGAAAAGTTGTTCTTGATTTTACTGGTGAACAAGCAGAGCAAGAAGAAACAGCTGGTTTCTTAAGTAATGCTATGTTGATTTCTTTGGGATTGATTTTATTGATTTTAGTAACTCAATTTAACTCCATTGGAAAACCATTTATCATTTTAACCGAAATTTTCTTTAGTATCATAGGTGTACTTTTAGGAACAGCCATTTTTAAAATGGACATGAGTATTGTAATGACGGGTATTGGAATTGTGGCCTTGGCCGGTATTGTTGTGAGGAACGGAATTCTATTGGTGGAGTTTGCAGAAATGGCTAGAGCAAATGGTGCAACACTTTGGGATGCAACTGTGGACGCTGGTCGTACACGTATGACTCCCGTTATCTTAACTTCCATTGCAGCTATTTTAGGATTGATTCCTTTAGCAGTTGGATTAAACATCGATTTCGAGACATTGTTTGCCACTGGGAATCCACACCTGTATTTTGGCGGAGATAGTGTTGTGTTCTGGGGGCCATTGTCTTGGACAATGATTTTTGGATTGAGTTTCGCAACATTCTTAACCTTGCTTTTAGTTCCAGCGATGTACCTATTATCTGAACGCTTAAAACGTAAATCAGTTATCATCTTAAATCATTTGGGTTTACCAAGTGTGATAATGTATGTCCCCTTCTTCATTTTAATAATGCGATTGGTATTGTATATCAAAGGAACAAAGTTGGAGTATGGGAATTTAGATTATTAACAATGAAAAGGCGTCACGCAGAATGCGTGACGCCCTTTTTATTTACTCAATATGATTCTCAATCATTCAATATCAAAACCAATAGAGGAAGTTTATTCTTGTTTATCAGAAATGGATAAGTTTGCTGAGGTTCATCCGGTTGTTTATAAAGCTGAAAAAATTGGAGAAACAGAGTATAGATTTTATGAAAAAATAAAATTTGTATTTATTCCATTTAAATTAAATTACAAAGTAAATCTGACATCAACTGTTCCGAACAACTATGTTGAGATGGAATCCAATGTTCAGAAAGGAGTTCATTTGCAATTGAGATTTTCTTTACAAACAAAAAACAATGTTACGGAGGTGGAGGAAACTGTTCTTATTAAAGCAAATCCTTTAGTGCGTTTAATTTTCCAAAGTGTAATTAAAAGAGTTCATAAAAAATTATTCAAAAATATATCTGAACTATAATGGGACCATTAATGATTATGAATTTGGGATTGATGCTATTGCTAGCAATTCCATTCATCACGTCCAGGTTTGCAAGACGAATGGGTCGTAATCCTAAGGTCTGGTTTCTGATCGGAATAGTGCTTCCTGTGATCTCTACGTTCATTATTTTCTTTCTTCCGGATTTGTCGGAGACGAAATAGAGAAACTTGTAATAAAAATTGTTTAATTAGTAAGCACCTGTACAAAGCCTTTGTATTCTTGTTCATGCACAAGCAGAACATAATAGTATACTCCGTCAACCTCAGTTGTCCAATTATTTTGGTAGTCATTTGATTGATACACACTATTTCCCCATCGGTTAAAGATCTGCAGCTTTGAGTTTGGCGGGAGTCTGTTGATAAAAAAGAAATCATTTGTTCCATCATTATTCGCAGTAAAAATATTTGGAATTTGTGGGTCGTATTCTACTTTGATCCTTATTCTTTTTAAAATAGGACAACCATATCCATTGTTATCATCGGAATAAATATATTCAATATCTCCTTCAGGACTTACAATTGGATTTGGACAATAGCTGCAACTTAAATAAGTTGACGGTGACCATGTGATGTTGCCGGTGCCGTTTGAAAATAACATTGCAGATGTTCCCCATGTAATTGTTGTATCATATTCTTCGAATATTGTT
>CAYWAV010000054.1:0-25673 GCA_964456225.1 uncultured Chitinophaga sp.
GGATAGTTCACCGTATAATGCAACCCTCTACTTTCTTTTCTTTTTCTGGCGTGTTTGATAATAATGTAAGCCACATTGATAATATTTCTCAACTCACATAACTTCGGAGAAATAATTGTTTCCAGATACAAAGCTTCGTTCTCTTTGTATAAAATTTCAAGACGATCAAATGCTCTTTGCAAACGAATATCCGAACGAACAATTCCAACATAGTTCGTCATAATAGCTTGCACTTCTCGTAAACTTTGAATCAACAAAACCATTTCTTCTGGATGCGCTGTTCCTTCTGCATCCCAATCAGGAATAAGTTCACAAAAGTTTACCTTTTTTGAATTTTCAATCGCACTCAACGCTGCGTGATGCGAATAAACAATAGCTTCCAACAATGAATTAGATGCCAAACGATTTGCTCCATGTAAACCTGTGGAAGAACATTCTCCAATTGCATACAAATTATTAATATTGCTTCGCCCTTGTTTATCCACTTTTATTCCACCACACATATAATGTGCAGCAGGCACAACAGGAATATAATCTTTTGTGATGTCGATTCCCAGCGTCAAACATTTCTGATAAATATTGGGGAAATGTTTTATCAATTCTTCTTTATCTAAATGTCGGCAATCCAAATAAACAAAATCATCTCCACGTGTTTTCATTTCATTATCGATTGCACGAGCAACAATATCTCGAGGTGCTAATGATTTACGTTCATCGTATTTTTGCATGAATTCTTTTCCGTCAATCGTTTTCAAAATGCCGCCAAAACCACGCACGGCTTCTGAAATTAAAAAAGAAGGACTCTCACCAGGATTGTATAAAGATGTAGGATGAAACTGATAAAATTCCATTCCCTCTACCCTGCCTTTCGCACGATAAACCATAGCTACTCCATCGCCTGTAGCAATAGTCGGATTAGTAGTTGTGCTGTAAACATGCCCCGCACCACCTGTTGCCATTAAAATGGTTTTGGCTAAAATGGTTTCAATTTTTTTTGTTCTTAAATTCAAAACATACGCTCCGTAACATTCTATATCGGGTGTTCTGCTATTTACTTCTTTTCCTAAATGGTGTTGCGTTAAAACATCAATAGCAAAATGATGATCTAAGATTTCGATGTTGGGATGTTTATGAATTGCGACTAACAAAGCACGCTCAATTTCATAACCTGTATTGTCTTTGTGATGTAAAATACGATGTTCGGAATGTCCACCTTCTTTTGCTAAATCGTATTCACCACTTTCGGTTTTATCAAATTTTGCTCCCCAGGCAATTAACTCGTTCACTCTTTCGGTGGATTCGTTTATCACCATGCGTACAATTTCTTCATCACACATTCCGTCACCGGCAATCAAGGTATCTTGAATGTGCTTTTCGTAACTATCCGGACTATACATCACGGCCGCGATGCCACCTTGTGCATATTTGGTATTACTCTCGTCCTCGTTTGCCTTCGTAATCATACATACCTTGCCATGTTGAGCTACTTTAAGTGCATAACTCAACCCTGCTATTCCGGAACCAATAATTAGGAAATCTACTTTTCTTTTCATTTGAACAGTTACAATTTGCTCGCAGATTTTGCGGACATACGCAGAAAAATAAAAAAATCTGCGGGAATCTGTGAAATCTGCGAGAAATATTTATTACGTATCTTTGTACCTCAAAATTACAGAAAAGATGGACACAATCGTTAAAAAGCCAATTATCATATACGCAGAAAGCACGCCCAATCCTTCATCAATGAAGTTTGTTGCCAATCAATTGATGGTACACGATGGGGCAACGGCACAATACCTCTCAAAAGCAGAAGCAAAAGGTTCGCCTTTGGCTGCAAAACTTTTTGAATTCCCATTTGTGAAAGCAGTTTTTATGGCAGCTAATTTTGTTACCATCACAAAAATAGATGCGATTCAATGGGAAGAAGTTACATTAGAATTGAGAGATTTTATTCGCATTTATTTGAGTGAAGGGAAACCGGTTATTACTGACGTACCAAAAACAGAAGTTGCAATTGACAATACCTTTACGGAAACAAAAGAAGTTTTTACTGAACACGCTGCACCAACTTCAGAAGTAGAAGTTAAAATTGTAGAAGCATTGGAACAATATATTCGTCCTGCTGTTGAAGGTGATGGCGGAAGTATTACATTCAAAAGTTTTGTAGATGGAATTGTAACCGTTCAGCTGCGAGGAGCATGTAGTGGTTGTCCGTCTTCTACTATTACATTAAAGGCAGGAATAGAGGGATTATTAAAACGAATGATTCCTGAAGTAAAGGAAGTTGTTTCGGAAGCGGTTTAGGATTGAAAATTACAAATTGGAAAATTGAAAAATTAAATTGACAATTGATGTTATAAAAAAAAGTCGCCTAGAAAATTTCTAGACGACTTTTTAATTTTACAATCTTCCAATCTTTAATTTTTTATAATCTTCTTCGTAACAACATTCTCATTCGTAATCACTTGCAAATAATAAACTCCATTTGCATTTTCGAAAAAGCTGATTTCTTTTTTATTCATTCCAGCAGCAGCATCCATCTCTTCTGAATAAATTAACTGTCCGGTTACATTCATCAAATTAATTTTCACCGCACTTGATTTTTCAAGAACATATTCAAACGTAAAATTACTGGTAGCTGGATTTGGATAAACGCTCAACAACAATGCATTTGCATTTTCTTCGATTCCAAAATTATTGATGTTAAAAAGAGCTGAAACGGTAGAGCAACCCAATGCATTAAACACCTCCACATAATAATTTCCATTAGCCGTAAATTGAAAATTCTGATCAGTAGCACCTACAACAAGAGATCCATTAAAATACCACTGATACGCAAAATAAGCAGGGCTACACATCAACGAATCTGTCCCTTGTGTTACAGCTGGTAAACCTGGATTGCCCAAAACATAAATAGTAACTGAATCGGTATTAGTACACCCGCCAGCAGCAGTTCCAATAACCGTATAGGTTGTAGTAACCGTTGGACCGGCAACAGGGTTAGCAATATTCGGATCGCTTAAAGATCCAGATGGAGTCCAAACATAAGATACTCCACCAGTAGCCATTAAATTCGCATTTGTACTTAAACAAGCACTATCATTCGGACCAGCATCTATTGGCGGCAAAGAAAACACAGTAACGATTTGTGTTGCTGTTGCAGTACATCCTGTTCCATTAGTAATTGTAACAGTATAAGTTCCTGAAGTTGAAACTGTAATTGCAGCAGTTATCGCTGTAGTGCTCCACAAATAAGATGTAGCAGGTGCAGCTGTTAAAACAACTGAACCACCTGTACAAAATGAAGTAGGTCCACTTGGTGTAATACTAGGTGAAGGAAGCGGAACAACATTCACAACAATTGTATCATTATCAGTACAACCATTTCCATTGGTAATTGCTACAACATAGGTAGTAGTAGTAGTTGGATTCGCAATTGGGTTTGCAATATTTGTAAAGTTTAATCCTGTTGAAGGTGTCCATAAATAACTCACAGCTCCGGGAGCGGAAGAATTTAATTGAACTGAACTTCCATTACAAATTGAGGTATCAGCACCTGCATTTGATTTTAACTGACAATATTTTATAGTTTGGTAATCTTCGTTGGAACCAAGACCTCTACTAACTCCCGAAACAAAAACATTTCCAAGTGCATCCACTGCAATTGCAAAAGCTTGATCAGAATTGTTTCCTGTGCCATTATATTTTGTAAGCCATTCTTGCGTTCCTGCAACATCGTATTTTATGGTCAAATAATCGTTATTTGCACCGGAGGTAAAAGAGTATCCTGTAATGTAAACATTCCCTGTTGCATCTACCGCAATTGATTTCCCTTCATCATATCCGCTGGATGGGCCATTATAACGTGCTGTCCACTGTGTTGCTCCAGCATTATTATATTTAATAGTAAACGCATCTTCAGCAGTGCTTCCTACACCTACACTTTTTCCGGTTACATATACATTCCCTGTAGCATCCAGAGCAATTGCATTTGCACGATCGTAATCGTTACCCGTTCCGTTGTAACGCTGCTCCCATTGCTGCACTCCTGCCGAATTGTATTTTACAGTCGCATAATCGAAATTGGTTAAAACCAATTTTTGAGTGTACCCTGTTACATAAACATTCCCAGAGGCATCTACAGCAATAGCACGTGCTTCATCAAAATTGGCATCTGGGCTATTATATTGACTAGCCCACTGTTGAACACCAGCCAAATTGTATTTTACAGTCAAAAAGTTAAAATCGTTAGCAACACTTTGATAAGTATATCCTGCAACATAAGCTTCACCAGTAACGGCATCCACGAATATAGCATATCCGGTATCAATTTCATTCCCAGCACCTTCAAAACGATTTGCGTATTGTTGCACGCCCGCTGAATTATATCGAACAGTTGTTGCTGCACTATTAATTCCAGCACCATCGCTACTTCCTGTTACAAAAACATTTCCTGCGTTATCAACTCCTACATCCCATGCCTCATCTGTTCCCGTTGCTGTATTGGTATAACGGGAAGCCCATTGCTGCACACCGGCAGGATTATATTTTATGGTAGCATAATCGTATCCTCCTGTACCCAAACTCCAGCCGGTAACATATACATTTCCTGAGCCATCAACAGTAATTGCATGCGCTTCATCCAAGCCATTTCCGGGTCCGTTGTACTCCGAACTCCATATCTGAACTCCCGCAGGATCGTATTTAATAGTCACATAATCAAAGCCCCCGCTGGCGCCACGACCTATCCCGGTCACATATACGTTTCCGGAAGCATCCACAAACATGTCTTCTGCCTTATCAATAAAGCTTCCTGCACTGGTATATCGTGTTTGCCACTGAATGTTAATTTGAGCATTTAATGCCAAAAATGATGTTCCCGAGATAAGAGTAGATAGTAGTAATTTTTTCATGCTTTTATGCAATAAGTTTAGTCAAAACTAAGCTTTTTTATCTTTAATCTGACAATTTTGAAGATAAAAATTTGTGCAAACAAAATTTGTACTATATTTACATTTCTAATTTATACGGACTTAAACATCTATTGAATGAAGAATAAATTACTACTCCTAATTATTTTTGTATTCTCTTTTAGTTTTGTTTCACAGGCAACCCATGTTGTGGGTGGATCACTTACTTATGAGCAATTGGGAGGCTCGACCTATCGTGTTACACTAAAATTATATCGCGACTGTAAACCGGGAAGTGCTGCATTTCCTGGAACTGTTACAATCGAAGTTAGAAGAAGTTGCGGAACAGTTTCATTACCTAGTATTTCCATTCCTTTTCCGGGAGCAAGCTTGGTTCCACCAAACATTGATACCTGTGCGGTAAATCCTGGAATTTGTTTAGAAGAAGCAATTTACACAAAAGTAGTAAGCGGTTTACCTCCTACTTCTGGCGGATACGATATGTATTATCAATATTGTTGTAGAAATTCAACTCTTTTAAATATCGTTGCTCCATTGTCTGCTGGAGAAACATGGTATGCACACATTCCCGACAACGGAGTGGTAATTTCAAACAGCAGTCCGAAATGGGTAAATCCTCCCCCAGTATTTGTTTGTCAAGGCAACAACATGTTTGTTGATCATGGCGCAACGGATGCAGATGGAGATTCTTTAGTGTATTCATTGTATACACCATTCGATGATAACGCTATCACTTATCCAGGTTGTGTTTGGTCTACTCCATCAGTTGCATGGTCTAGTACCTATGGAGCCAACAACCCTTTAGATGCCGCCACACCTTTTTCACTTACGGTAAATTCGGTGGGAATGATTAATGGAATTCCTCCCTTACTCGGTCAATTTGTTGCTGGTGTAAGATGTGAAGAATGGAGAAATGGTGTTAAGATTGGTGAGATTTTACGAGATTTTCAATTCAACGTAGTTAACTGCCCGCCTCTTGCTGTAGCAAGTTTCAACTCTGGTGGAGCATGTAACGGAACTACAATTACTTTTACCAATACTACTACTCCATCAGCAAATACTTATTTGTGGGATTTTGGTGATGCTTCTCCTACTTCAACAGCAACAAATCCTGTCCACACTTACCCGGGATTGGGAACTTATACTGCTACGTTAATTATCAATAATGGCACTCCTTGTGCTGATACTTCTAGTCAAATAGTAAATATTTCCATTCTTAATTCTGGCTTTTCTAACAATGCTCCCAACTGCATGGGCTTACCTATAAGCTTTACAGATACATCAATCGTTGATGTTAGCAGTAGTATTGTGAGTTGGAATTGGAACTTCGGTGATGGCAGCACTTCTACTTTACAAAATCCATCTTATACGTATACCTACGGCTCTGTGTTTAATGTCACCTTAATTGTTACTAGTGCCGCAGGATGTATAGACACAGCAGTTTATCCTGTTAACATTCAAGGTATGCCGATCGCAAATGCAGGAGGCGATACAATCAGTTGTACAAACAATTCAACCATCACATTGGGTGGAACCATTTTAAATGCCGGTGGCGGACAATGGATTGGAGGAATAGGAAGTTTATTTACACCAGGAAGTACAACTTTAAATGCAACCTACACACCTACTGCTGCTGCAGTTGCAAGTGGAGCAGATACATTATTATTATACACAACCAGCAATGGATTCTGTCCTGCCGATAGCGACCAGGTAATTATTAATTTCTACCCTGGCCCAACTGCAGATGCAGGTCCAGACCAATTTGTTTGTAAAGATACCGTTAGCGTTCCTGTGAACGGTTCAGTTACAGTGGCTTCTGGAGGTACATGGACAACATCCGGCTCTGGAACATTCACCAGCCCTTCATCTTTAAGTACAACTTATATTCCTAGTACTGCCGACACTACTGCAGGAACTGTGAGTTTATATTTAACCACCACGGGAAATGGCAATTGTATAGCCACGAGTGATACCATCCTCGTCACATTTACCGGAACACCAGTTGCAGTGATTACATCTGCTGATACTTCTTGTGCAAGCAATCCTGTAAATTTAAATGCATCAGTAACTACCGGAAGCGGTATTTGGACAAGTAGCGGAAGTGGATCTTTTTCACCAAGCGACACTACAATAACAGGTGGAGTTTATAATCCTAGTCCGGCTGATGACATTGCAGGAAATATTATTTTAATTTTCACTTCTACAAATAATGGTGGTTGCCGCGCTAATGCTGATACAATCTCAATAACATTAATTCCTTCACCTACTGCAGCATTCTCAAGCATAAGTGCTTGTCCGCAAGACACCGTTTCCTTTACAGATGCTTCTACTTCTGTTGGAACAGTTGTAGCATGGAACTGGAATTTTGGGGATTCAGGAACAAGTACATTGGAAGATCCAACACATATTTATGCTACAGGCGGTCCGTTCACCGTTACACTCGTAGTAACTTCTAATAATGGTTGTGTGGATACACTCAATCAGATTGTAAACGTATACGAAAAACCAGTTGCAAATTTCAGCGCAAACGGAATTTGTTTGGATGACGGAACCGACTATACTGACTTATCAACTGTTGGCGGAGGGGCTACTATTACAACTTGGAACTGGGCATTTGGCGATGTAAGTACAAACAGTACCATACAAAACCCTTCACACAATTTCCCAAGTAACGGAACTTACAACACACAATTAATTGTAACTTCTTCACAAGGATGTGTGGATACAGTTATTCTACCGGTAAATGTTTTAGCCGGACCAGCTGCCGCATTCACTGCGGATGACTTTACAGGAAACGTAAATCAAACAATTGGATTTATAGATCAATCTACCAATGGAGCAATTACATGGTTCTGGGATTTTGGTGATAGCTCTTCCGACTCAACATCCACCTTACAAAATCCATCGCATGTTTACGGAGCGGGAGGTTATTATGATGTATGTTTAATAGTAACAGATATAAATGGCTGTACAGATACTATTTGTCAGACAGAAGTAATTTCGATGCCTCCGGATGTTCCTACAGGATTCAGCCCGAATGGCGATGGCGAAAACGATATCTTTTATGTTTATGGCGGACCGTTCAAAGCAATTGAATTTAAAATTTACAACAACTGGGGTGAATTAATTTTTGAATCAACTGACATTGTGGATTGTGGTGGCCACACTTGTGTTGGTTGGGATGGTAAACGAAAAGGAATTGATCAGGCAATCGGAGTTTATGTTTATACGGTCATCGGTGTTACCGAAGATAATAAAGAACACAAAATTTCGGGAGACGTTACTTTGCTTAGATAATTATTTAGGCAGAAAAAAAATTATGAAACACATTTTACATACTTCATTTTTAAAATCGATGAACAAATCATTATTAGTACTGATACTTTTAGTTTCTATAAAAGTAGCCTCTGCTCAGGATTTCCACTTATCGCAGTACGATGCTCCACCAATGTTTTTAAATCCTGCAATGACAGGAATGTTTGATGGAAAATATCGTGTGCATGGTCATTATCGTACACAGTGGATGTCGGTTGCTACAAAGCCTTATACAACTGCTGGAATTTCTTTTGATATGCCTGTAAAAAAATTCGGGATAGGACTTCAGGTATTTAATTATCGTGCTGGAGCTGGTAATTACAATGCTTTAAGTGCCCTGCTTTCTGTTGGCTACGATGTGGTTATTGATAAACAAAAAAATCATCACGTTGCATTAGGTGTTCAAGGCGGGATCGTTAATAAGAGAGTAGATCAAAGTAAATTATCTTTCGGAAATCAATACACTACTGCCAATGATGGCGGTTTTGATACAGGATTACCAAGTGGTGAAAACTTTGCAAACTATAATTTTACTATACACGATATCAATGCTGGTTTCTTATATTATTATGCTAAAGAAAACTCAAGAATAAATCCTTTTATTGGTTTCTCTGCATTCCACTTAACACAACCTACTGAATCATTTTTTGATAAAGAAAATAAATTACCATTACGTTATTACGCTCATGGTGGAGTAAAAGTAAACGTTAACGAAAAAATTCAATTGCTGCCAAAATTCATTTATATGAAACAAATAAATGATCAGGAATTTACTGCAACTTTATTGTTACACTACTTCTTAAAAAGCTCTGATACTTATTTGATATTCGGACCAACTTATAGAAATAAAGATGCTGCTATTATTGAAGGAGGAATAAAGAAAGGAAACTATACTGCACGTATTAGTTACGATATCAATACTTCCAAATTAAAAGAAGTTTCTCAGTCTCGCGGAGGTTTCGAAATATCATTAACCTATGTTGCCCGCAGAAACAAGCCTAACCCTTTAGCAAATTGTCCTAGATTATAGTTATGAAAAGCACGAAAAATATTTTTGCATTATTATTCTTGTTTGTAACTGTATCCACTTTTGCGCAAAGTAAAAGAGAATGGTTAGAATACGCTGATATTGCATACAAAAACGGAGATTACAAGACTGCTGTTACATTCTATTTAAAAGTAGTTGACAAAGGAACAGCCGTTGATTATACTCGTCCATACGAAGCAAGACCATACACTCCTCCTGCGAAAAAAAACAAAGACAGTACCGCAGTTGCTGATAGCAGCAAACAAATTACTACTGACCCAACCGAGCAATATGCTGTTCATCAAATTGCAGATAGCTATCGTTTAAATCATGATTATGCAAATGCTGAGATTTGGTTTAAAAAATCGGTAGACAATAAACCTGCAGATTATCCTTATGAAAAATTTTGGTTAGGTGATGCTTTGATGAAAAATCAACGTTACCCTGGAGCTGCAATGAATTTCGAATCGGTGATGACCGATGCAGAGGGAAAAGATTCTGTAATGTTCAAACAAGCGAAGTTGAAAATTGCCGGCTGTTATTTAGCAACCGATACTTCCAATAATAAATCTGGAGTTATTGTTAAAAAGATAATGGACTCTCTTTTCAATTCAGGAACGGCTAGTTTCGCTGTTAATTATTATGGAGACGCAAACACCGTTCAATTTACTACAGCTCGTGAAGGAAATACAGTACTTGACCCTAAGAAACAAGATCCCAGATATGTTTGCGATATTTATACATTAAAGAAAACAAACAGCGGTTGGAATAGCCTAAGTAAAATATCAGGTCCGGCAAATACCGAAATGCATGAAGGTGCTGGATTTTTAACATTGGACAGAAGCAATTACTTTTTCACTCGTTGGTCAACAACAAATAAAAATGAATGTGGAATTTATCTTTCAAAAAGCTTGAATGATAAATGGTTAGGTGCAGAAAAATTAAACGACAACGTTAATCTTGCAGGTTATAAAACGATGCACCCATCACTTTCTCCTGAAGGAAGCATTTTATATTTCTCATCCAACCGCCCAGGTGGTTTTGGAAAAATGGATTTATGGTATGTGAACTTAGATGATGATAGTCGCCCAACAAGTTCTCCAATAAACATGGGACCATTGTTTAATACTTCGGAAGACGAAGTAACGCCTTTCTTTCATTACTATACTTCTACTTTGTATTTTAGTTCAAATGGTCATCCCGGTTTTGGCGGACTGGATATTTTTAAATCTTCATACAACAGTGACTCATTATGGTCTGCACCAAAAAACTTAGGCTCTCCTTTTAACTCAAGCAAAGAAGATTCCTATTTTGTTTTAGAACGCAGCCAACGTGCTGGATTCCTAACTTCAGATAGAGAAGAGTGTAAAGATTGTTCCGGTGGAGCTTGTTTGAAAATTTACACGATCGAAAAAGATCCTTTGGTGTTCGACTTAAAAGGAACGGTTTACAATTCTGAAAACAATCAGGTAATTGCAAACGCCATGATTACTTTAAAAGATATTCGTGGTGATAAAGAACCTTTCTTCTTGTTTACAGATGCTGATGGAAATTATTTCACTACTTTGGATGAAGGAATGGAATTGTATTTAAAAGCACAGAAAAATAAATTCTTCGGAGATGCGGGTAACGTTACAACTTTGGGGTTAACAGAATCTGCTCATTTAGTAAAAGATTTCTTCTTATCACCTATTCCTTCCGGAGATATCGTTATACCGGGTATCGAGTACGATTTGGATAAAGCAACTTTACGTCCTGCTTCTAAAAAGATTTTGGATGACTTAACAGATTTCTTGAACTTGAACAACAACTTAACGGTTGAAATTAACTCACACACCGATGAGCGTGGAAGTGATAAATACAATATGAAATTGTCACAGGAAAGAGCGAAGTCTTGTGTGGATTATTTAATTTCCAAAGGAATTGCTCCTGAACGTTTATTGCCACAAGGATATGGTGAAAGCAAATTGCTTATTGCGAAAGCATTAACGGAAGAAGAACATCAGAAAAACAGAAGAACAGCCTTCCGTCCTATTAAAGAAGGTGACATCAGAACTACTAAATAATAGAAAACCCCAAACAGAATTGTTTGGGGTTTTTGTTTTATAAAAAGATGAAGCATTTATTAAATTATTTCTTCTTTTGTTTAATGCTAATAGCATTCTCTGGCTGCTATACAACATCCTTTCTTCCACAAACACATAACGTTCCTTTATTCACTGAGAAGAATCAAGTACGAATAAATCCTACGCATTCTTTGCGGGCATTTGACTTGCAATTGGCTAATGCACCTGTTAATCACTTAGGCATTGTTACTAATATACAAGCTACTCCACGCTACTATATGACTGAAATTGGTGCGGGTGGTTTTATGCAACAAAAAAAATAGTTACAGAAGCTTATTTAGGCCTTGGAACCGGTAGATTAAAAGATTCCATTATTTATCATGATTTTCCAATATTGCCTAGCGATGACAGATATCTTGGAATTGACATAACTACCTATAAACTTTTTTTTCAACCGAATATAGGTGTGAAATTTTCAGAAAAAATGGATCTGTCTTTTTCAGCAAAATGTACTTATTGGTATTATCCAAATTACTATTATAATTACGAACGCTGGGAACGTGTCAAAAATAGTTCCGGCCCTCCTTCTGTTTTGGAATACAAAGAAACGATTAATGCAAAAAATGCTACTGAGCTGACAATTGAACCTGCTCTCACTTTTCGGACGGGAGGAGAGCATACTAAATTTATGGTCCAAACAGGACTCAGCGCTAACGTAAGAACAGGGAAATTAAATCTTGATCCATATCGCAACAACTCCACATTTATCCGACTAGGTGTAAGTATGAATTTTGAACTATTCAAAAAAGGTGATTCTACAAAAAATCTTTATAAAGAAAATTAAGCAAACCAGGAATTCTTCTTTTGAGTCGGCTTAACAAACATGTAACTCATACCTGGGGCAAATTTCTTAACGCTCTTTTTTCTTCTTCTGTGATCACGTTTGTTCCCGCAACCTGGCTTTTGCATACAGCCACTATCGGCAACAACAATTAAACTTAGTGTAAGGAGTAATACTAAGCGTACTAAAGTAATTTTTGGATAAGAGAGCACTTGTTTCATGTTTCTGTTATTAAAAGTATTTAAATCGCATTAAAAATACTGAATATTATGGGAATAGCAAAAAAAGGCTGGAAACTCAAACCTTCGGTGTACCGAAGGATGCTAATGTATTAAAAATAATTGCAAATATATTTGGTTTATACTATAAACTACTTTACATTTGCTCCGTAATTATCTTATTTGCCTCTTTTATGAAACGAATTATTACCCTTACAGCATTGATTTTATTGAGTTCCACAGGGCTTTGGGCACAAACCAAAGTTTCGGGAAAAGTACTTGACCAAAAGAAACAACCCATCCCAGGAGTTAATGTTTTTATTAAAGATACCTATGATGGAGTATCAACCGATGTAAACGGAAACTATTCCTTTATGGCAGCCGACACCGGTGATGTAATACTAGTATTCAGCTTTATCGGTTTTGATCAAATAGAAAAGAAAGTACACTTGGGTGCTAAAGACTTTTCGTTGAGTCCTACAATGAAAGAAGCACTTAACGAATTAAAAGTAGTAACCATCTCTGCAGGCACGATAGAAGCAAGTGACGAAAAGAAAACCACCGTATTAAAACCACTGGACATTGTTACCACAGCAGGAGCACAAGGTGATATTGTTGGAGCATTAAAAACATTACCGGGTGCACAACAAATTGGTGAATCGGAAGGATTGTTTGTGCGTGGTGGCGAAGGAAGCGAAACAAAAACCATTATTGATGGAATGGTAGTGAACAAACCCTTTTTCAGTTCCGCTCCGGATATAGCATCCCGCGGCCGCTTCTCACCATTCTTATTTAAAGGAACCATTTTCAGTACAGGCGGTTATTCTGCTCAATATGGACAAGGAATGTCGTCAGTACTGGCTTTAGAAACGCAAGATCTACCCAATCAAACTTCATCAACACTTGCTGTTTCATCGGTTAGTATTGGTGGTGGTTACAATAAATTATGGAAAGAAAAAAACATGAGTGTAGGATTTGATTTAAACTATGCGAATCTGCTTCCGTATTTTAAATTGATAAAACAAACTCCTGAATATACCCGCGCCCCGCAATTTTCGGGTGGCTCCTTAAACTTTCGTAAAAAAACTTCTCCAACCGGAATGCTAAAATTTTACGGTTACTTTAACCTTTCCGACTTAGGAATTAAAACATTGAGCATTGATAGCACAAATGGATTTAAAAATTTATTCGAATTAAATAATTCAGATATCTATACCAACCTAACCTACAAAGAACGATTGGGAGAAAAATGGTTGATGAATGCTGGAGTATCCTACAGCACAAACGTGGATTATATTAAAACTTGGACCGATTCTATCCGTTCGCAAAGCGATATGTCGCAAGGGAGATTGGTGTTTAGCAGAGGAATCGGAAAATTATCCATCATCCGCTTTGGTGGAGAATACCAATATACTTTTGATGAGGTAAAAATTGACGGAGCAAAATATGGTTATAACTATCATATCAAAAATTCTATTTATGATAATTACTCCGCACAATTTATTGAAGCAGATATTTACATTACTCCAAAACTCGTATGGCGTACCGGAGCGAGAGGTGAACACACAACCTTAGAAAAAAAATATGTGATTTCTCCACGCACATCGGTTGCCTATAAGCTCGGAGAAAAAAGCCAGATTTCATTTGCCTACGGACAATTTTATCAGAAAGCAGATAGAGAATATTTGTTCTATTCAAAAATTCCAGGGTACAACAAAGCAACACATTACATTGCCAACATTCAACGTGTGGATGATTTCCACACCTTGCGTGCAGAAGTGTATTATAAAAAATACGACAACCTTACCAATTTAAAAGATTCCACTAACAGCGGTTTTGGTTATGCACAAGGATTAGATATTTTTTGGAGAGATAAAAAAACCATCAAAGGAGTCGACTATTGGATTTCGTACACCTATATAGAAACAAAACGTAAGTATCAAAATTATCCGAAAGAAGTAGCGCCACCATTTGCCGCAACACATACGGCATCACTGGTATTTAAAAAATTCTTTGAGAAATTAAATTTAAGTTCTGGTTTTACCTACACTTATGCAACCGGTCGCCCTTACAACAATCCAAACAATCCTGAATTTATGAATGAAAGAACTATTGATTATCATTCGCTTGGAATCAACTGTGCGTATTTACGACAAATAAAAAATTGTTTTGCGGTATTGGCATTCTCTGTGACAAACGTTATTGGGAATGATCAAATTTTCGGATACAGATACTCCTACGATTTACAAAGAAGTGCCGCAGTAACACCACCTGCAAAACGCTTTTTCTTTGTAGGACTATTCTTATCATTTGGACAAAATCGTTCCAAGGAAGTGATAGATAATAACAATTAGGGCAGTTAGCAAATAAAAAAATACAATGAATCAATGCTCAAGTTTTTATGTTAACTCAAGGCAATTCCCCCTTAAAAATGGGGCTAGGGGAATTATTTATAGGACGGAGCTGAATTCTCGAAATGTGTAAATTTCTGATTCAATAAACAAATAAAAAAGTAGACAATATATTAAAATAACAAACAATTAAAAATAAACAAAATGAAGAAAATTTTATCATTAGTAGCATTATTAAGTGTAACACTTTTTAGTACAGCACAAAACAAAAAATACGTTATGGCCATGGAAAAAAATGTAATGGCATTGGATACAACCAGAGATGGTAAACAATTACAAAACTTAGCAAACAATTTTGAACGCATTGCTAGTGCTGAAAAAGCAGAATGGCTTCCGAGCTATTATGCTGCGTATTGTTATGTAAATATGACTTATTCCACAAAAGGAGATGCTATTGATACTTATTGCGATAAAGCGGATAAATTCGTTCACGTTGCTGATTCTATCAGTCCGAACAACTCCGAAGTGTATACATTAAAAGCACAAATCGCATCTGCACGCATCAGTGTGAATCCAATGTCGCGCGGACAAAAATACGGAACCATCTCAGGCGAACTTCGTGAAAAAGCTAAAGAGCTTGACAAAACAAATCCTCGTCCCTACTACTTAGAAGGAACAGGTCTTTTTTATACTCCTCCAATGTTTGGCGGTGGAAAAGACAAAGCAAAACCTATTTTTGAAAAAGCATTAAGCATGTACGAAACATTTAAACCAGAAAGTAGCATCGCTCCAAACTGGGGAAAAAATTCTTGTACTTATTTTATTAAAGAATGTGACAAGAAATAATCGTTACGGAGCATGTCCCCCTTTGAAGGGGGCAGGGGGATGAAAACTAATTAACCAATGAACAACAAATGGAACCAAACGAAAAAGAATTAACGCAAGAAGAAAGTCTGAGAATTATTCATGAAATGATATCGGCTGCAAAAAATGATGTAAAAGCAGATGCATTCATCTTCTTACTGTGGGGATGGCTGGTATTTATAGCTAGCATTGCTCAATTCATTTTAATCAACATGGATGTTGAATGGAATTCTATACCATGGATGTTAATGCCGTTGGGAGGAATCATAACTGCCATTTATGTATTTAGAAAAGCTAAACATGAAAAAGTAAAAACACATGTCTCCGAATTTTTAAAATATACATGGATTGCTTTTGGTGCTGCCATGGCTATAATCATGTTTTTTCATCAATGGGGTAGTTCACAGATTCTCCCAATAATTATGACTTTATACGGAATTGGACTTTTTATTTCCGGAGGGGCCTTAAAATTTATTCCGCTTATTCTAGGAGGCATTTTTTGTTGGCTATGTGCTATCGCTGCTTTCAAAATTGACGGAATCTACCAACTACTAATTATTGCTGCCGCTGTTTTCGGAGGATATATTGTTCCGGGTTATTTATTACAGATGAACAATAAAAAATAGCATGTTTAAAGATTTAGATCCATTATTACATTCACAATTACGCTTATCTATCATGAGTTTATTGATAAGCGTTAAGGAAGCGGATTTTAGTTTCCTGAAAGAAAAAACTGCTGCAACAGCAGGAAATTTAAGTGTACAGATTACAAAGCTAGCAGAAGCAGATTACATCACCGTTAAAAAAACATTTAAAGACAACTATCCGCAAACAAGTTGCATCATTACTAAAAAAGGAATTAAAGCATTTGAGCAATATGTGGAAACAATACAAGCTTACATTAAAAAGAATTAGAGAAATAGAGAATTAAAAAAGGAAAGATTGCCACGCTTCACTCGCAATGACGATCCCAAATAGTTAACAGATTAAATTAAGAGTACAAAAAATAGAATTATCAAGCACAAGCTTTCCCCCTTTGAAGGGGGCGGGGGGATGAGAACGAATCAAATAACTAAATCAAAACAAACATGGACAACAAAGACGAACATATATGGCGCATCGCTAAAAAGCGTGCAGGTTTTAAAAAGCATTTAGCTTCATACATCATCGTGAACGGATTTTTATGGGCCGTGTGGTATTTTACTCAAGGCAACAGCGATTTTGACGGGATGCAACAAGGTAATTTCCCTTGGCCTATTTGGTCTACATTAGGCTGGGGAATTGGTTTAGCATTTAGCTATTACAGCGCTTATCTGAGCGACAAAGAAACGGATGTTATGAAAGAATATCAGAAGTTAAAAGACAGAGAAGGAAGGAATTAGTTAAAAAGGTAATTATTGTAAATGGTTAAATAAGGTAAATGGGGTAAATGGTTAAATAAGTTTGTGGTCCAAATTTACTTAATTACCCTGATCAAAACGTTAACACATACTGCAAAGCCGTTGTTCTTGGAGCTTCAATTTTCATTGGCCGGAGTGAGTAGTCGACATTAAAAACGTTGCTACAGACCAATGATATTTTTTGCTTTTTGCTTGCTTGATAACTCAATCGTGCATCAAACACATGATAGCCATAATGACTTTTCCAATAATCGATTGCTTTTAAATCGTCAACAAAAGTTAATGCTTCTGTAAGTTCTTCTAAATCTTCAAAGGCTTTATCGATGTTTTGCATTTTGCTGTAATATCGATAACTAAATCCTATTCCCATTTTATAAATTCTGAATTCAATATCTCCTTTTACCAAATGCTTAAAACGATATTTTAGAATATTATTTGTTGTATCCATGCTACTGTTTTTATAGGTCAATGGTTTCCCTACTCCGCCAAAAGCACTGTCTACAGCATATACATCATCCGGAGTTAAGGTAATTGGTTCAACAT
Organism: uncultured Chitinophaga sp.; assembly: GCA_964456225.1. Classification (GTDB taxonomy): domain Bacteria; phylum Bacteroidota; class Bacteroidia; order 2-12-FULL-35-15; family 2-12-FULL-35-15; genus 2-12-FULL-35-15. The sequence continues at coordinate 17,557 of CAYWAV010000054.1, forward strand.
AAGTATAACCTAACAATGCAGAAACTCCGAATTTTTTATTTTTTTCATCAGAAGAAATTACCATCGACATGTCCACTCCTCGCACTTGTGAATTTCCTGTATTCACAAATTTGAATCCCAGCAACGCAACGGATGGTTGCCATTGTCCGAATAAATATTCAATTGTATTTTCATATCTCTGATAAAAACCTGCTATATCAAGATAACCCATAATACCGCCAAATCTAAATCCCTGCTTTAAACCAATCTCGAAATTATTACTTGTTTCAGGTTTTAAATTCGGATTGGGAAACACACCAAACAATCCTGCTTTTGTAGAAATGTATCGTTCCGTAATGGTAGGATATCTAAACCCTTGTCCATAAGATGTTCGAACATACGTGGCTTTTAATACTTGCAAACTGGCTCCAGCACGATAGATAGGTGCTACCACACTATTAAAATCATTCATCTTAAAATACTCGTATCGGAAGCCACCTGAAATATTTAAGATGTTCCAGAATTTTTTATCTATTTGTGCATAACCACTTGCATTCACAATTTTATTATCAGCTGAACCACTGGAAACATAAAGTTGTGCTTGAGAATTTGAAATACTTCCTACTACTCCACCAGTAAATGTAAAATCTAAATTTTTAAAAATTCTTTGCAATTGATATTCTCCATAATAAAGAGTTCCCGAATTCGATTGGTTGTTGGAGATCTCGTTATCCGAATGAAAAACGCGGGATACTAAACTATGACTGATTCCATTTCCTTTATTAAATTTAATGAAAGGGTCCAAATTAAATAATTTTTGATTTTGTAAAAACACTGCTCCGGGATATCCTTTGTACAAGCCTAATGAATCATCACTCCAAGCTAGCACCATATTAGTTTTATTCAACATTCCGTTTCCATTTATCCCATAACTTAATCCTGTAATTTTTTTGGAACGGTATCGCAAATTAAAATTTAATCGGCCTCTTACTTCTTGCATGTCTTTATTTGAAAATGTTGGGATTTCTCCTACAACACTTTGAGCATAAGCAGGAACTGGTCCTTGTGGTGGCGGTGGACCAATATATCCTTGATCTATATTAAAATTTCCACCAATCACAAAATCTAAATTCTTTTTTACAATGCGGGAATGTAAAAAATTAAGATTCGTAAATCCTGGAATCGATTCGTTGTACCAATTGACAGCAGGTTTTCTGGGCAGACTATAATTTCCCGCAGAATAATTGATGGATGTTTTCGGTTTTTCTCTCGGATAAGCACTTCTTACGTTAATCACACCACTCAATGCAGACGAGCCATACAAAACAGAAGAAGCACCTTTTATGATTTCGATCTGCGCAATATTTTCTACAGGAATATAACTCCATTCAGGACGACCGGCATCACCGCTTAACAATGGAATTCCGTCTACTACAATTGCTACTCTGCTTCCCACTCCAAAAGTAAATCCACTTCCACCTCTAATTTGTGGGTCGTTATCAATAATAGTTAAACCCGGAACTTGCTCTAATGCCGTTTCAATACTCGTTGTATTTTTATTATTGATTAAATTTGGTTTGATTACTTCCATCGAAACAGTCATTTCTTCTAGCTTCTGATCAAACTTCCCCGAAGACACAACAATCGTTTCTAAGAATTTTGTAGAAGTAAGCAGATTAATATTCTTTTCTGTTATTTGATTTGTACGAATGTGTACCGAAAAAGTATCGTTTAAAGTACCTACAAAGACACAAAAAAGCTTGTAAGATCCTGTATCCAGAACCATAGAATAATTTCCATCAATATCGGAAATAGTTCCTTTAGTTAAATTATTGACAACTCGAATAGTTGCACCGGGAAGATATTCTTTGGAAACATCGTCAATAACTTTTCCTTTCAAAACTCCTGCTTCTTGCGCAGAAGCAGAGCTTAAAAAAAGAAATAAAATTAATAATTGGAATAGTAATTTCTGATTTAACATTTTACAAAATAAAAAAACCTTGACAAAAATTGCAAAGGTTTTTTATATACTCTATAATTACTTAATGAATAGTTTTCCCGATTTTTGGATTTCAGCACCTGTCAATTGATACAAGTACAACCCTGAATTCAATTCAGAAACAGCAATTGTGTTTAACTGTGAATCAGAAAGTGCTTTTTTAGCAACAAGCTTTCCTGTTAAATCATATACAGAAAGGACAGTTTTTTCTTTCATCCCTTTGATAAAATCAACATAAATTGTTTTATCATAAGCGTAAACATTTGCATTGTTTTGGTTGAATGAATTTTCTGAAATACTAGAAGGATTATAAACAACTGCTAAGTCATCAAGCCACATTTTACTTCCTGCTGTAGATGTATTTTGATCGTTTGAAGATGTTGTATTAATCATAATATAAGCAGGATTGCTTCCAGAAACATAACTAAATGCTACCGCAAAACGTGTCCAACTAGTAACAGCTGCAGCAGGTGTTAAAAACAAGGCATCAGCGATTTTATTTACTGTAGAATCAGGATGATAAGAAGTTGAAGTTTCAGGATCATAATAGTTTCCTGTGTGTAAAATCGCTCTTACTTTACCAATTTCAGCTGCACCACCTTGAGTGTACTTATACCAACCTATTAAACTATCTGGACGACCAACAAAAGACATACGTCTGATATCAGTACCAGCAGCACCTTTCATTGTTCCAATATAACCATCCGATTTAGTAGTTGTTGGAGCATTCACAATTCCTGTTGTGACAGAACCATTAACAACCGCAATTACGAATGTTTTTGTTTCCATACGAACAGAATATGTACCACCATGAAAAGTAGTTGCATCTCTGTAGCAAGTTTGTGGACCGCTAGTTGCCCAATCAGTTCCTGTTTTATTGGAGTTAAAGAACGTAGGTTCTTCGGTACTTGTGCCTGTATTTTCCCATAATTCAAAATCACCATTTTGAATGGTAGTTTGAGCGTACAAACAGGAGGTAAGGACAATCGATAGTAGAGTAAATATTTTTTTCATAGGGCTGATTTTTTTAGTTTCCATAACAAATATAGCTATTTTTTTGAACTAAACTTTCACTCCAATCACCAAAATATCGTCTACTTGCTCATAATTTCCGCGCCACTCCTCAATTGTTTTATCTAATTGAAGACGTTGGTTTTCCATTGATAATTGATGAATTGAAAGCAGTAATTTTTTTAGCGATTTATACTTGAATTTTTTTCCTTTGTCGCCACCAAATTGATCGGAATAACCATCGGTAAGCGTATAAATCAAATCTCCTTTTTGTAGTTGAACAGTTTGTAGTGAAAAGCTTTTGTTTTCTTCGGCATATTTCCCAATCGGCATTTTATCTGCGGTGAACTCTATCAACTCTCCATTTCTTAAAATCCACAATGCATTATTAGCAGCTGCAAACTGCAACGTCATTTTACTAAAATCAAAATTACACAGCACAGCATCCATTCCATCACGGCCAGCTGTTTCCATTCCTTCAGGATTTAGTGCGTGAATAATTTCCTTTCGCAATTCATTAAAAACCAAATCCGGCTGCGTAATTTTTTTACCGGATACAATTTCATTTAAAAAGTTAACTCCCAATAAACTCATAAATGCACCCGGCACGCCATGTCCTGTACAATCTGCGGTTGCTAACAGCACAGAATCCTGTTCTGTTTTTGCTGCCCAATAAAAATCACCGCTCACAATGTCTTTCGGTTTGTACAAAACAAAGTAGTCGTTTAAATTTTTTTTCAAAAAAGTATCCGATGCCAAAAGTGCACCTTGAATTCGTTTTGCATATTGAATGCTATCGGTAATTTCTTTTTGTTTTTCTTCTATGATCTCCTTTTGAATTTCTACTTCTCTCTTTTGTTCTGTAATAATTTCATTTGCTCTTTGTTTCAATCGATAACTTCTGTAAATAAAAAACGTTAAAACAATCACTAAAATTAATCCTACAAAAGCACTCCAGATGATAATCGATTTTCTTTTTAAATCCGCTTGCTGCACTTCAGTGTTTTTATTTAACAATTTGATTTCGGAATCTTTCTTTTCCGATTGATACTTTGTATTTGCTTCAGCAATAATTTCATTCTCTCTGTCATTAAAAATAACATCCTTTAACTCAACATATTTTTTATGAAATTCCAATGACGATTTATAATCTCCTATGGCACTATAATTTTCAGAAATTGCTAGATAAATTTCCTTTGTTAAATCTTTGAATTTTATTTCTTCTGCTAATTTTTTTGCGACAAGCAGATGCACGATTGCATCGTGATATTTTTTTTGCTTTGAATATACGGCAGCAATATTGGTAAGATCAATCGCTCTCCCCCTTTTATTTCCTAATTCTTCATTTATTTTTATTGATCTTTTATTATAATCAATTGATTTTACCAAGTCTCCCATTTCTAAATACTCACAGGCAATGCTCGAATAACTGCTGGCTACATCTAGTTTAAGACCTAAACTTTCCCTAATTTTTAATGCTTTATGGTAACACTCTAAAGCCTTTTTCGAATTCTTAAGATCCGAAAAAATAATTCCATTATTATTTAAAGCAATTGCTTGTCCTTGAAAGTCATTCACCTCCGTGAAAATCTTATATGCATCATCATTATACTTTAAGGCCGAATCAAAATTTTTCTTTTGACGGTAAATATTTCCAATGGTGATCATACATGCAGCCGACCGGTCTTTGTTACCAAGTTTATCAGCGATATGTATTGCTTCCAATAAATATTTTAATGCTTCTGAAAATTTTCCTAAAGAACGATAGGTCGAACCCATATTAATGTATACGACACATATACCATCTTCATCTCCAATTTCTTTATATTTTTCAACAGCCTTTTTATAGTAAAATAAACTGCTGTCTGCCTGACCAAAATAATCATTTAAGATTCCCATATCGGTTAAACATCCCGCAAGAGCCTCTTTATTATTGATTTTTCTTGCAAGTGAATATGCCTTTTTTACATATTCAAGTCCTTTTACATTATCTACACTTTCATATTCCCAACTAATCTCGCGGTATGCTTGTATTCTTAAAGAATCGGAAGTTGTTGTTTTTGTAAGAGAAATTAAAGAATCAATTGCTCTTTGATTTTGTGCGAAAGCAAAATCAAAAAAGAAAAAAAACGGAAGTATAAATAGAATTATTTTTCGCATTTCGTATTTTTAAAGCGCTACACTTTCTCAACCCAATCGCCATGCTTTTTTATTAATTCAATAAGAGCATCTACCGCTTTTTCTGAATGCACGTTTCGTTCTACCACTTCTCTGCCTTTGTATAAAGTAATTTTATCTATTCCTGTTCCCACATAACCGTAATCGGCATCGGCCATTTCACCAGGACCATTTACTATACAACCCATGATTCCAATTTTTACACCTTTTAAATGATCGGTTCTATTGCGAATTTTTGCAGTTGTTTCTTGTAAATCAAACAAGGTTCTTCCGCAGGATGGACAAGAAATATATTCTGTTTTAGAAATACGCGTTCGTGTAGCTTGCAATATTCCGAATGCAGTTGCATTTACATTTTTAGGCGAAGTACACTCCTTTTGTGAAAGCCATATTCCATCTCCAAATCCATCTAAAAACAATGCTCCAAAATCGGTTGATGCATGCAATTGAAATTTCTCTTCGGATAGGCCACTGTAATTCCTTTTTATGATTACAGGAATCGAATTTTTGTTTTTCAATAGTTCAACAAACATTCTTCTTTGCTCTGCCATTCCATGTTCGTTAGCTGTTTCTAGCACAAAAATGAAATTGGAAGATTGAAAAATTGGGAAATTGGGAAATTGGGAAATTTGATCAATCGCTATTGAGACAAAATTCATCTCCTCTGATTTTTTTTCCGACTTTATAAATTCATCAAACGTAAACAAAGGATACGATCTTGTTTTATTTTCTAACTTCCTCCATGCACTTGCATTGTAAATCAATCCAAGCGTTCCGGGGATTTGAAAATCGATTGTGTTGTCACCCACAAAAATATAATCACATGCTTGATCTGTTAAATTCCATTTGTCGAGAGGGACAGAATAATTATATCCAACAGCAAAAAGTGATGCTGCTGTAATTTTTTGTTTTTCAGAAAAATCAGCAACAACTCTTGGAACATTATGTCCTCCTATGTTTAACACCTCCGAAGAAACTCGTTTTGAAAAATCGTACGGAGAATATGATAGATTTTTAATTTCAGGAATAGTTTTGTGATTTTCTCGATTCGAATATCGTTCGACTAAATTCTTCGCAACAGGAATTTCAAATTCAGGATCTTCCGTTAATGAAACTCGAACGGTATCACCAATTCCATCTTCCAGTAAAGCTCCAATTCCTACTGCCGATTTAATTCGACCATCTTCTCCTTCACCAGCTTCTGTAACACCTAGATGCAAAGGATAGTTCATATTCAACTCTTGCATTTTTCGAATCAACAAACGATAAGCTTGCACCATCACTTGCGGATTGCTTGCTTTCATCGACAAAACAATATTATAATAATTATGATCTTCACAGATTCGTAAAAACTCCAATGCACTTTCCACCATTCCCAATGGCGTATCACCGTAACGACTCAAAATGCGATCGCTCAAGGAACCATGATTGGTTCCAATGCGCATTGCTGTTCCGTATTCTTTGCAAATTTTTACAAGAGGGGTGAAACGATTTCGGATACGATCCAACTCTTCAACATAAGTTGCATCTGTATATTCTATGTTTTCAAATTTCTTTTTGTCGGCATAATTTCCAGGATTCACTCTCACCTTTTCAACTATACGTGCCGCTAATTCAGCAGCGTTGGGAGTAAAATGAATATCCGCAATCAAAGGAGCATTGTATCCTCTTTTGCGTAATTCTTGTTTAATAACTTCTAAATTCTGTGCTTCTTTTAAACTTGGTGCAGTTATACGAACATATTCACAACCGGCATCAATCATTCTGATACTTTGTTCAACGGTTGCAATTGTATTCATCGTATCAGTTGTGGTCATCGATTGAATACGAATAGGGTTATCGCCACCCAAAGGAACATCCCCAATGTTTACCACACGTGTTTTGTACCTTGAATATTGCGTTAGACTATTGCAATAAAGTTTAGTATTCATAAGCATTTGATTGGAGTACAAATTTAAGATAAATGCCACAAAGTATCTGATATTTTTTGTAAATTTGGCTTGAATAAAAACTAAAACATCATGAAAAAAATTTACTCAACTTTGGCAATAGCCACGCTTTTCCTTTGTTTCATAACACCTGCAAAATCAGCTTGTACAGCCAATTTTACTTCTAGCAATGTGGCAAATGTATTTGATTTCACAGATGCATCATCAAGTACATCCGGCAGTATTTTTACATGGTTATGGAATTTTGGCGACCTTTCTGCCCCTAGTACAATTCAAAATCCATCACATACTTATGCTGTTTGTGGAGTATACAATGTTTCCTTAACCATTGGCACAACTGGTTTTTGCACGAATACTTACTCTACTACTATTACTGTAAATAGCGGTATGACAGGTTCGTTCAGCTCAACATCAGATACAACAACTGGAATAGCAATTTTTCAAGGTTCTCCCTTAGGCTTAAATGTTGATTACGCCTGGGATTTTGGTGATGGAAATGTTGGAACAGGAGCAATTGCAAACAATACGTATGCAACATCCGGTACATATTATGTTTGTTTAACGGTTTCTGACACTGGTGGAATTTGTACAAATACTTTTTGCGACAGTGTAGATATTTACATTGCAACACCTGCTTGTAGCTCTACGTTTAGCTATACAGATAACGGAAGTGGAAATTTAACATTTCAAGTAGCACCCATTGTTATAACAGATACGTATGCCTGGGATTATGGTGATGGAACAACGGGCACTTTACCAGTTTCCCTTCACACGTATGCCTTAGCAGGAACGTATTATGTATGTTTAACAACCACCGACCCACTCACTTCCTGCACCAGTACTTATTGTGATAGTGTAACTGCAGCAGGTAGCGCTTGTGCCGTTTCTTATACTTATATAGATGTAAATGGAATTGTTGGTTTTTCTGCTATTCCTCCTTCTTTAACTGGTTCTTATTCCTGGACCTTTGGTGATGGAAATACAGGAACAGGAGTAGCTAC
>CAYWAV010000055.1:0-25415 GCA_964456225.1 uncultured Chitinophaga sp.
TTACATGTTGCCGATAATCACAACAAGAATAATAATAAAAACAAGTGCAGCCAAAATACTCATGCTAACAATAGCACAAATTCTTCCCCCATTCATGTTTTTGTAAGAAGAAAGAGTGTATGCCTCCGGATTGATTGCATAAGTGGCTTTACATTCTTTTGCCTTCGCAACAGCAATAATTGCTAAAATTAAGCCGATAAGACCACAAAATACTAATGATAAAATTCCTAATACTAAAACTCCGGTTGAACCGGGAAGAGCAATTGCAGGTTGAAATGAAGCATTTCCTTGATTGGGGATTGTGTTTTCCATTTTGTTTTTTTTTACTAAGATAGAATATATTTTGTTTTTGTACTTCAAAAAAGGCTAACAAATCCCCTTTTAAGGAAACAAACTTTTTTTATTATCGTAGACAAGATATCGTTCTTTAAAAAAAGGAGGTAATATGACTTTTGCATATGGCCGAAATAAGATAATATTTTCATTATTTATCAGCATAGGAATAGTTTGTATTTGCTTATCACGATTTAGCAACGAGCAAGATACACGAAGCGGTCTTGTGCCCACCAATACCTACGATCTTTCAGCAATAAAAAAACGCGGTAAAATCATTGCGCTTATCGACAATTCGTCAACCAGTTTTTATATATACAAAGGCGACTCACTTGGCTATGAATACGAGCAGTTGCGGTTATTTGCTAAAGAAATAGGTGTAGAACTTCAAATGGTTATCGCAAAAGATTTGGATACTATTTTTAATCAATTGAACAATTGTGAGGTAGATGTTGTTGCAGCAAATATAACGGTAACACAAGAGCGTTTGAGATTAGTTGATTTTTCTGCTCCGTTTATGTTTGCACAACAAGTGCTTGTTCAGCGCAAACCAGAAGGATGGGAAAACATGACTGCTAAGGAGCGCGATGCTCAACTTATTCGCAATACAGTTGATCTTAGTGGAAAATATGTTTTTGTTCGAAAAGGGTCTTCTTTTTATGCGCGACTAAAAAGTTTGTCGGAAGAAATTGGAGAAAAAATTAATATTGTTGAAACTCCGGGAGAAGCAAGTACCGAGCAATTGATAAGCATGGTTGCTAGCGGACAAATTGATTATACCATTGCGGATGAAAACATAGCACTTCACAATCAAACCTATTTTTCTAATCTGGATGTAGAAACACCTATTAGTTTTCCGCAAAAAATTGCATGGGCTATTCGTAAAGATTCTCCTGAATTATTAAAAGCATTGAATGCTTGGATAGCGCAACGAAAAAATTTAGAAGAGAGCAAGGAGTTGTTTGCGAAATATTTTAAAAAGAAAAAATTGCATGGGAATGAAATTGTAAAATATACTTCTCATTCGGGAGGAATTATTTCTGAGTACGATGAGCTGATTAAAACGTATAGCAAAAAAGTAGATTGGGATTGGCAGTTGCTAGCTTCGCTCATCTATCAGGAATCTCATTTTTCGCCAACAGCGCGTTCTTGGGCGGGGGCAAATGGGTTTATGCAATTGATTCCGGCTACAGCAAAACATTATGGTTTGGATACGATTGATGCCACTGCAGAGCAAAGTTTAAAAGCAGGAACAAGTTTTATTGTGGATTTGGATAGGTATTGGAAAAAATATATTCCTGACAAGAAAGAACGGATAAAGTTTGTATTGGCTTCATACAATGCTGGTTTAGGACACGTAATTGATGCTCGCAACCTCGCAGGAAAATATGGTAAAAATCAAAATGTATGGAGTGGAAACGTGGAAGACATGATTCTGCAAAAATCAAATCCATTAATGTATAATGATCCGATTGTGAAATGTGGTTATTGTCGAGGACAAGAAACGTATTTATATGTAAAAGAAATTATCAAACGATACGAGCATTATAAAACACTGCCTGATGTTTCTACATCTGTTGCAAAAAATTAGCGAGTAATTTTTTATTTGCAATAGCTGTTCGCTATTTTATTGTCAATTTTGAAGTAGAAGTTTTTCCATTCATTATTATCTGAACAAAATACATTCCCGTTGCATAGTTTTCTATGTTTAATGTGTGAATTCCATTTGCGACAAGTGCTGTTGATTGTAAATTTTGCCCCAATGTATTCGTAACATTTACAATAACATCCTTGCCATTGAAGGCATTTAAATCTATTGAAACACTTCCACTCGCAGGATTTGGATAAACGTCAAATGCTGCTATTGCATTGTCTTCAATTCCTGAAGGAACTACAGCACAATAATATGCTCTTCCATTGAATACGCGAGGACCGAAAGTTACATCAAATGGGTAGCCTCCTCCGTTTCCTTCAAAAATAGTTAGATATGAATCAGAAGAAACAACTGTTCCAACCGATGTTCCATTTGTATAATTATAAGTGATAGTTGGTTTTGTCCCTGTTACATAAAAAGCATACGTGCCAACAGTAAGTGGCAAATTTAAATTTACCGGTACTTTATATAATCTTCCTACACCGGTTGTTGTTGAAACAACATTAGCAGAATCTAAAAATGTCCATGCACTTGCAGTTGTATCACTTCCTACAAATGTTCCGGTTTTATAAAAAATAGCAATGTTCCAAGTTCCTGCATCAACACTTACACTAAATGTTTCCAAGGTACAAGCGCTATCTACCAAAACATCGAACATCGTTCCATGAAAATTATTTCCGGATGCTGTCATTGCTGTTAACGAATCACAAACAATAGGTAATCTTAATTGTTGATCAGCAACTGCTGAACGCTCTTGAACATTCGCAAGAATTTCTTGTTTTTGTTTCGCTGTGAATGTTTGTTCCGACAATTGTTTGTCGCTTTGTCCGAATGATGATAAAAACAATAGCATTGCCGAAAATGTAAATAAAGCGTAATATTTTTTCATTTGGTATTTTGTTTATTAGAGCACAAAGTTAATTGTTTCTTGTTGGATTTGTGCTGTTTAAGCGGCTGTTTATTTTAATGAAAATTAGTGTGTTGGCAACACTAATTTGTTATCAATTATGACCTATATTTGATATGTCTAACATTAAAACTTAAAAAAATGATGAAAAAATTACAATTAATGATGTCTTTACTTGTTGTTTCAGCAAGTTCTTTTGCACAACAAAGTGAAGTGGCTCCCTCGCCTTCAACTTATGCATCTAGTCCCGACAGAGCTTTATGGACAATCCAATTGGATTCAGATCCAAAACCAATTGCACTAGGATTAGCTGGCGCTTGTTGGACAGGAACAGAATTTTGGGTATCAAAATGGGGAAATGATTCTTTGTTCACTGCAAACGCAACAGGAGGAATGACTAGTTCATTTACAATCCCTGGAATTACCGGTGTGAGAAGTATCACTACTAATGGTGTGTCTTTATATATGGGGGCAAATACAACAGCAATTTACCAAGTGAATCCAATTACAAAAACATTGGTAAGTACCATTACAACTTCGGTTCCTAATTGCAGATATGTTGCTTATGATCCTACATTAAATGGTGGACTTGGTGGATTCTGGACAGGATCTTATGGTTCTGACATTGTAGCAGTGAGTATGACTGGTGCAACGTTATCTACTATCTTGTCTACAACACACGGTTTAACCGGAATTTACGGAATGGCTTATGATCCTTATTCTACAGGTGGTCCTTATTTGTGGGCATACGACCAAGATGCAACTAGCGGAGCAACCATTACACAATTATCAATTGCAGGTGCATTGACTGGTCTTACTCACGACACAAATGTTGATTTAGCAGGTGGTGTAGGCGGTGGCTTAGCAGGTGGCTTGTTTATTACTAACACATTTGTACCTGGAATGAAAACAATTGGCGGTATGAATCAAGGACTTTCTTTATTTGCTTATGAATTATCTGACCCATTGGGAGTAAATGCATTAGAAAATAAGTTTGAATTGTCTGTTTTCCCAAACCCTTCTGCGGATGATGCTTCTGTAAAGTTCAAATTAACTTCTGATGAGATGGTTAAAATTGAGGTTTACAACATTGTTGGAAGTTTGGTTTCTACAATTGAAGCTGCAAAAAAAGCGGCAGGAACTCACACAGTTAAAATGGATAACTCTAATTTATCAAACGGTTCTTACTTTGTAAAATTAACTGTTGGTAACACAGTTGTTGCAAGCAAGTTCAACGTTATTAAATAAGAAATATTATTTATAAAAAATCCCATTCCGATTCATCGGGATGGGATTTTTTGTTTTTACAATTTCTAGTTTTTATTCCACTGTAATTTTCCCCTTATACTTTTCTCCTTTATTTACGACAGTATAAAAATACACACCAGCATTCAGCGTAGGCAATGTAATTGTATTTATATCGGATGAGCCATTGAATACTTCTTTGCCTAAAACATCTGTGATGCTGATTTGCTCAATGTTAGTAATAGTGCTGAATGTAATTGAATTACCGGATACAACAGGATTCGGAAAAGTAAAAATAGTTCCGCCTGATTTTGAAGAGGTTGAAATGCCTGTAGTAGTTGAATAATAAACCGTCATTCTTACATGGTCGATGCTTGTTGTAATGGTTGCTCCGCAAACATAGCTGATGGAAGCAAGTGATACACCAAAGTTGGAAGCATTGATGTCAGCAGGTGTCCAGGCTGTTCCCCATAAATCTGTAGAGGAACCGTATGTCACATAAGTATCGGTTAGTGGCCAATCTATGCCGTACTGACTTTTATTTGGACCGGTTAATAATCCGCCTTTCATAATTTGTAAACCATTGTCTTCCACAATTCCGGAGGTTCCTCCAGCGCTTCTTCTTTTTTCTACTTCTAAAACAATTCCATCAATTACAGAACCAACAGGAATAGCAAAACCAAAATCACTTACGGTTAAACATTGTGTGTTTTGGTCACAACAATCGCAATGCGTTGCTAAAGCATATATATTATCCGAAGCCATTACATTGGCCGCAGGACTGTAGCCAACGGTGCTGCTGTATGCAAATGCACACATGGTGTTTGTTGCGGAGACGGGACTGCTTGTTGCAGAAGTTTGTGCTTGAGATAAGGAAGCTATTGCGATGAAATTTAGGAGTAAAAGTTTTTTCATGTGTAGTAGTTTTAAATTTGTTTTGCTAATATATGAAAATAAAAAATGAATCCCGAATTTTTGGAATCCCTTTTTAGAGATGTCAATGGCGGAACCTCGCGCCTGCGATGGGGAAACTTTGTTGTGTGTTAAATGTTGAGCCCCGCTGGGGCCCTTAAATGTTGTTGATTGATATTATCTATTAACATTAAACCCCTCTGGGGGTTCTGGATGTGAAAAATTCGAATAAATGTTTTTTGTTTTTTGCCCCAGAGGGGCAACATGTTTATAGAAAATCATATCCCCCAAATGAATTAGCGCTCCAGAGGAGCGCAACATTAAAAATATTAATTAGACATCAAGCAATTAATAAACATCTTGAATGGTATTGAAATAAAACCAAATACAAAATCCATCAAGAATCCTACAATTGGTACCAAAAGATAAATCCACCATTTGTATTTAAGTTTAGTGGAGATGGTTCCCGTTAAATTTTTCCAAGCAAGAATCATTCGGTCTTTGTAGTAATATAAAATTGCAAAATCAGAAAGAATCATCATAAATAATCTGATGGGCAATGCTGAGCCGAATCTTTCTGCGGCAAAAGCGACATCAACCAACAAAATTTGAAACAATACAGGTAGCAAAACCAATGCTCCAATTAGCATTGTGCGATTAATGACAATAAGCAATGCTCCCAGTATTTGTGTGGAACCTACAATAATATTAAAGACTTTACTTAAACTGAAAAGATGCCAAGCAACATGAAATTTATCTACATCTTTTATTGGTGTATTTAAAATTTCCGTATTTGTTATTCCAAATTGACCACCAGTGATCTTTTCCCAACCATAAGAAACCATATAAATGGCTAAATACCATCGTAGTGATAAAATGGTAAAGTCAAGAAATTGTTGTTTGGTCAGTTTTAATTTATTCCCAAAGGGATTCCTTCGGAACAATCTGAAATCTGAAATTGTTTTACTCAACCGATTTTAATTGTTTATCAATTTCTCCAACCACTTTTTTCTGAGCTTCAATCTCTGATTTTTTCTTGTCTTGGTCAGCTTTGTTTTTTACAATATTGTCCTCATCTTTTTTGATTTTCTTTTTGTGATCTTCAATATCTTCATTTAAATTTTTATTGTCCTTTTCTAAAGATTTTTGTTCGTCTTCAAAGTTTGATTGGATTTTTTGAGCAGCCTTTAATTTGTCTTCAATTGCATCTTTCGTAGCTTTTACAGCAAACTCTTTTACAATTTTTTCTGCTTCATCATATTGAGTTTTATGTTCTCCAGAATTTAAAAATGCACCTCCTAGATCAAATGCAACTACAAACGTAATTTCTGGATCTCCTTTTTTTCCTTGTGCTTTTCCATAAATATCAATGGTGTTATTCCCAAACTCTTTAATAGTTGCGTGATCAACAAAGATGGCTCCGTCTTTGGTAGAACGTTTGCCATCATATTTTTTCATGAAGGAACGAAATGCATCTTCTGCATCCGAAGGATTGATTCCATATAAAGTAACAGTCAACGCATTGTGACTTCCGCCACCAATGTTTTCACTTGATTGTTTTACTTTTATTTTTTGAGCTGAGGCTGATAATGCAAGTGTAGCTGCAAAAGCCAATGTAACTATTTTCTTCATATCTTATAGTTTTTCGATTTGAATCTACAAGATACAATAATCCTTCCAAAAACAAAAGCTATAGAAGGAAATTATTTTTCATCGTCATCAATGTCGGTTACGCCACCAGAAACAATGAATTTCATCACTTCCGCAGAAGAGGCATCTACATTCGTAATGTGGTCGACTGGGACAATCAGTAGGTTTCCGGAAAAAGAATATGAAAGTGGTACATAAACAGCCATAGTGCCTTTCGAAATATTCAATTCACTCAAATCTTCCTGAGTAATAAATCCCAATTGTTGAATGTTATTTTCTTTATTGATAGTAACCAATACAGGTTTATTGAATCGTTTTTTACTTCCAACAAATGCAGATAGAAAATCCTTTATAGATGAATAAACCGTTTTTACAACAGGTGTTCGCTCCATTGTGTGATCGAACATTGCAAACAATGGTCGCAAAATAATGGAGGAGCCAAGCAAGCCCATTACAAAAACAAGTCCCAATGTTATAGCAATAACAATAAACGGGTCGATGATTGGACTAACAATTGTTCCGAACATGAGCACGAAAGATCCTATCAAGGAAATAACCTTGTAAATTACATATCCAGTAATTGCAACAGGAACGGTGATGATAAGTCCTTGAACGAAATAAATTAAAATCTTTTTCATTTTATTGATTAATAGTTGACTCGTACTCCGTATTCTTCGCGATCAAGTACTCGTACTCCGTAGCTTTAGCGAAGGAGTACAAAAGTACTCAATATAATAGGCTTTCCGATTATTTCATCGAAGCTAATTTTTTCTGTTGGACTTTCGTTAAACCGTAAACTACAAGATTATAGGAATCTGTAATCCATTCTTTTAATTGTTTGTTGCTTACGGAGCCATCAGCAACAATTGTATTCCAATGCTTTTTATTCATGTGGTAGCCAGGGAATACACAATCGTAACGATCTCTTAATTCAATTGCTTTTTCAGGAGCACACTTTACGTTAAATTGCACGGGAGCTGAATCAAAACCTGTCAGCAAAAACGCTTTTCCTAAAACTTTAAACACGAGTGTTTCCGGAC
This sequence comes from uncultured Chitinophaga sp., assembly GCA_964456225.1. Classification (GTDB taxonomy): domain Bacteria; phylum Bacteroidota; class Bacteroidia; order 2-12-FULL-35-15; family 2-12-FULL-35-15; genus 2-12-FULL-35-15. Next base: position 7,742 of record CAYWAV010000055.1, read on the forward strand.
CAAAAGGCAATGTTTCTTCCACTGCTTTTAATGACATACAATAATCACGTAGTTCTTCTAGGTTCATTATTTCTTTCTCCTTTCCTTCGATATGTCTGCTTCATCGCAGAATGCTCAGGATGACGGAGAAGCTAAATACTTAGTAGTTGAGTGGTAGTACTTTCGAATCTTTTATTTTAGAAAGAATCATCATTGTTTGCATCTGTCCAATTTCTTCCATTTTACTTAATCGTTGAGAAATGAGTGTTTCAAAATCGCGGATATCTTTTAACATCACAATTAAAATGTAATCGGCACTTCCTGTTACTTGGTAACATTCCATAATCTCCGGAATTTTATTGATCTCTTTTTTGAAATTGGCAATCGCGTTTTCAATTTGACGTGTAAGTGTAATTTGAATAATGGCTTTTATCCCAACACCCAAAGCCTCTTCGTTTACTTCTGTATAATAGCCTTTTATGAGTTTTGCATTCTCCAACTTTTTCACTCTTTCCAATGTTGGGGCAGGCGAAAGACCCACTTCTGCTGATAATTGCAAATTGGTAATCTTTGCATTTTCTTGAAGAATCTTTAAAATTTTTAGGTCTATTTTATCGAGATGGTGGTTCATTGAATTGTGAATTTCATCAAAGTTAAAAAAATAAAAAAGAACCTATAATTTTTGCTACTTTTGGTACTCTTATAAGCCAACGAATAAAATTTTGTCATGAAAAATAAAATTATTGATTTAGAAAAAAAGATAGCTGAAGCACAATTGGGTGGTGGAGCAAAACGCATCGAATCACAACATAAAAAAGGGAAGTTAACCGCTCGTGAGCGACTTCATTTTTTGATGGACGAAGGCACTTTTGAAGAGATTGGAATGCTGGTAACTCATCGTTCTACCGAGTTTGGCTTGGAGCGTGAAAAATATTTAGGCGATGGCGTTATTACGGGCTACGGAAAAATAAACGGAAGATTAGCTTATGTTTTTTCTCAAGATTTTACAGTATTTGGAGGTTCTTTATCTGAAACACATGCAGAAAAAATTTGCAAAATCATGGATTTAGCGATGCAAAACGGAGCACCTGTTATCGGCTTAAACGATAGCGGTGGCGCACGAATTCAAGAAGGTGTTGTTTCATTGGGAGGTTATGCAGATATCTTTTACAGAAACACAATGGCATCAGGAGTTGTTCCTCAACTTTCTGCAATTATGGGGCCTTGTGCCGGGGGAGCCGTTTATTCTCCAGCCATCACCGATTTTATTATGATGGTAGAAAACACTTCTTACATGTTTGTAACCGGTCCAAACGTTGTAAAAACCGTTACACATGAAGAAGTTACTTCAGAAGAACTGGGTGGAGCATCTACACACTCAACAAAATCAGGTGTAACACATTTTTCTTGTGCAAACGAAATTGAGTGCATCAACAACATCAAAGCATTGTTGAGTTACATGCCACAAAATTGTGAAGACGATGCACCAAGTGTTCCATATCCTCCCCTCTCTTCTGGGAGAGGGGCCGGGGGCGAGGTTGAAAAACGGCCTGATTTAAATAACATAATACCAGAAAATCCGAATCAACCTTACGATATGCGTGATGTGATTAATGGCGTGATTGATAGCGACACCTTTTTAGAAGTTCACAAAAATTTTGCTGAAAATATTGTTGTCGGCTTTGCACGATTAGCTGGAAAAAGTATTGGAATTGTAGCCAACCAACCTGCATTTTTAGCTGGAGTGCTGGACATCAATTCTTCTACTAAAGCTGCACGTTTTGTTCGCTTCTGCGATAGTTTTAATATTCCATTGTTAGTATTTGAAGATGTACCAGGATTCTTACCGGGAACAGATCAGGAATGGCATGGCATTATTACTAACGGAGCGAAATTATTATACGCATTCTGCGAAGCAACTGTTCCGCGTGTTACAGTAATTACTCGTAAAGCATACGGTGGAGCATACGATGTAATGAATAGCAAGCACATTGGTGCTGACATGAACTACGCGTGGCCATCTGCTGAAATTGCTGTGATGGGTGCAAAAGGTGCAGCAGAAATTATTTTCAAAAATGAAATTGCTGCAGCAAAAAACCCAGCTGAGAAATTAGCTGAAAAAGAAAAAGAATACATCGAACACTTTGCAAATCCATACCGCGCTGCCGAAAGGGGTTATGTGGATGAAGTAATTAAACCAGAAGATACTCGCGAAAAACTAATCAAAGCATTTGATATGCTGAAGAATAAAGTAGCTAAGTTGCCGAAGAAGAAACATGGGAATATTCCTTTGTAAGACCTCACCCCAACCCCTCTCCTTGTTCAAGGAGAGGGGTTTTTGATTCTGCTGCGAATTTATTTATCGCTAACTATTATAATTTATAATCCCACTCTACTTTCTAGGTTTCATCAAGAAAAATTTTTGCATCAAATAATATGGAGGTTCACAACAAAAGATCATTATTAGAAATAAGAAGAAATCTGCGCAGAAATTCAACTGAGGCAGAAGTTATTTTGTGGAGCGAAATTCGAAATGGGAAACTAAATGGACTCAAATTTAAAAGACAACACAGTATTGGGAATTATGTTATTGATTTTTATTGTGCTTCTAAAAGATTAATAATTGAATTAGATGGAGAGGTTCATAATATTCCTGACCAAAAAGAAAAAGATCAACATCGAGATCAAAATTTAACAGAAATGAATTTTCGTGTGCTCAGAATAACCAATAGTCAAGTCTTAAATGAAATAGAAACTGTAAAAAGTTTACTTTTAGCATAATTTCGGAGCCACACCCCTCTCCTTAAAAAATTACTTCCGCTTCCCTTCTCCATTTGGAGAAGGTGTCCGAAGGACGGATGAGGTGAGAGGGGCTGGGGCGAGGTCGGAGAAGCTGAAGCGAAGCATTTTGTTACATAATTAAACTTTTTCCATTTCCCAGGGTGACTTTTTCACTTTTCTACCATTAATAGTAAAAACCCACCTACATTTAAATTACGGTGGATAAAACCAACACAATGGAAGACCAAAAAATTATTGATTTAATTAAAAGTCAGAAGCACGACAAGGTTTTTACTACTCTTTATAAATACTTTCCTGTAGTGAAAAAAATGATTGTTGCCAACGGAGGACGCTCCGAAGATGCAGAAGACATTTATCAAGAAGCTTTAATTTTTTTTTACAAAAAAGCGAGTGACCCCGATTTTAAATTGACTTCAAGCATTAACACTTATCTCTACAGCATTGCCAGATTTATGTGGATGGATCAGTTTAAAAAACAGCAGAAACAAGCTTTTGTAGACATCGAAAAGGAGCAAGTGAACGAATTAGAATTTACTGCAGCAATTGAAACGGAAAATCAATTGAAACTTGCCGAAAAAGTTATTTCCGAACTGGGCGAGCGCTGTAAAGAATTATTGATCCTGTTTTATTTTCAGTCGAAAAAACTGAGAGATATTGCAACAAAAATGGGGTATAACTCAGAGAATACCGCCAAAAATCAAAAGTACAAATGCCTGGAAGCAGCCAAACTAAAGCTGAAGGCATTACAAACCAACGACTAATTATTCATAATTATAAAAACATTCACGCCATGCGTAAAGAACTAGAATTAATAGAAACCATCGAAAATTATCTGAATGGTAAATTGTCAGAAGCCGACAAGATCGCTTTTGAAAAAAGAATAAACGAAAACCCTGAATTTAAAAAAGAAGTTGAATTACAAAAACAAGTATTAAAAGGAATTGAAAGAGCAGGCTTAAAAAAAAGCGCTAAACAAAGTTTAAAAAAATACAAGCTAAACAAAGGATTAAAAAATTGGGGCTTAACGGGATTTGCAATTGCAGTAATTGCTTTGAGTTCGGTGTTTGTTTACAATTCTGTTACAAAAAGTGCTCACAAAGAAAATGCAGCATACGATCTTCCCGAATTAAATGAGCAAGGAGAAAAATTGTGGAGTGATGCAGACAAATATCTAGAACCACAAAATTTTGAATTGGATGCAGATCAAGACACGGTTGTAGAAACAGCTGATGGAATTGTGATCGCCATTCCTGCAAATAGTTTCTTAGATGCAAATGGACAACCGATAAAAGGAAAAATTCAACTGGAAGTAAAGGAAGCCTTGAATGCTGCTGACATTATGAAAGCAGGATTAAATACAAAATCCGGTGATAGATTATTGGAAACAGGTGGAATGTTTTACATAAATGCGCGACAAGACGGTGCATCTTTAAAAATAGATCCAAAAAATTCATTGTATGCGGAAATTCCAACGGATGAAGTAAAACCGGGCATGCAGTTATTTGAAGGAAAACGTTTGCCAAACGGAACTATTGATTGGGTGAATCCAAAACCTATTGTAAAAGATTTAATTCCGGTTGATATTTTATCCTTGAATTTTTATCCTCCGAATTATTTGGATTCTTTGAAAAACTGGGGATACAATAACAAAGACAAAAAATTTACCGATAGTTTGTATTATTCGTTTGCTTCGATGTTTGGAAATTATTCTTCTTTCAGTGCTCAATTAGATGACTCATTTGATAGTGCGTCTCCCGATTCAACAAAAAAAGACACAATTGCTAGGAAACAGTCATTCAGTCGTGGAATGGCCGCTGATAATACTGGCGAAAAATTATTCAAACAAAACTGTGCATCATGTCACAGCTTAGGGTCAGATAGAATAACTGGACCGGGGCTGAAAGGCTTGTTATCACGTGTTCCAAGTGAAGAATGGATGTTGAAATATATTAAAAATAACGATGCATTAACCAAAAGTGGCGACCAATACGCTGTTAAAATTAGCACATTTGATGCTTCTCAAATGACTATTTTCACTAACCTTTCTGATAATGAAATAAAAAGTATTATTCGATATATAAAAGAATGCGACCCTTCCATTCAAATTACCAAAGGAAGCATCACCAAAGGTTCTTCTGGTATTAATCCTGCAAAAATTAAAGCGATTTGGAATGAAAAATTTCAAAACACTTCATTAGCGACAAGAGAATTTGCAGAACGATTACCATATATTCATAATACTTGTAATTCAGCTATTCTTGATTTATACATAAATAATATTGATAAGGACATGTATCTTATTGATTCTACCGCTGGAAGTTGGGAAGTAACTGGCTATTCGAAATTTCAAGAGTTTGCAGCACGCAGAGATGGCAAAGTAAAAAATGGAAACATTAATGTTTGGTTATTAAAACGCTATTACGAACAAAAATCTAAAGTATATGCCGAAGCAATTGCAAAAACACAAAATGATTTCTGGGAAAAACAATCCCATGCAGACTTGAAAGCAGGAGAAAAAAGAATGGAGCATTCTGAAAAAGATGTTGCTCGTATACAAGATAATTTTAAAAAAGAATTAGATATTAATTTGGATGACGCTTATCGCCAATTGGGAAGAAAAAGACCCAAACCAACAATTGAAGCTCCTTACGGAGTGCATATTGCTACAATAGGCTGGTTGAATGTGGATGCTTATGTAATTGAGTCAACAGCCAATCGAACAACATTAAATTATACCGATCCTCAAGATGGTAAAAAAGCAATCATCAAATACGAGCCATTAAATGTTTCAATTCAAGACTATAAAAACTATGATCGTGTTTTAGTTTATCTTTTGCCAGAAGAGTTGAACAGTTTTATGAAAGTTGAAAATAAAAATGAAGTGTTTGAAGAAAAATTAAATGAGTTAATGACTTACAAAATGGTTTGTATTGCTTACAAAGGAGAAGAGTCGTTCTACTTTTCGCAGGACAATGTAAAACCCTGTTCATTAAGTATTTCATTAATAAAAACAACCAATGCCGACATTAAAGACAATGTAAATAAACTTAGTAAACGAAGTCAATCAAAAGCATTGAATGATGAATTAAACTTTATGGCTTTTGAAAAAGAGGAAGCCAAACGACAAGTGGAAGTGGCAAAAATAAATGAATTGACAAATAGAATTGGACCAGTTATTTTTCCATGTATGGCACCAGCGCCTGCACCACCTGTAAATGATTCGACTGGAATTGAATCATATCAGTAGCCAAATTGCGCGCTTTTAAACAAAACAATACTTCAACATCATTTTTCAGACCTCATCCTAAATCCTTCTCCTTGCTCAAGGAGAAGGACTTTTGATCCTGCTACGAATATCGTAATAGCTACAAAATACTATTTGTTGTTGAAATTGTTGTCGTACTCACACCCCTCTCCTTAAGCAAGGAGAGGGGCCGGGGGTGAGGCCTAGATGAGCCGTGGCAAGGTCATCCCAATCACCGCCATCATTCTACCGGTAACACCTTTTTCTTTCCTATGAGAGAAAAAGGTGTTGTTGTTTTCTACGGTGCAAAAATCTGATATTTCAATATTGTTATTTGTTAATCCAAAATCTATCAATTGTTTTTTGTTTGCTTCTTTTAAATTCACAAACCATTTTTGTTTTTGCGAATCGAATCGTTTTAAAGCTAAATCAAAATGTTCTGCCACCTCATCTCCTACTTCAAAATTCTCATACGAAATACAAGCACCAATAAATGCTTTGCAATCTTTTCCTTCTGTTCCGTAATTTTCTTTCATTAACTCCAATGCATTCCAAACAATTTTTCCAACAGTTCCTCTCCAACCTGCATGAATGGCTGCTAGTGCATTGTTTTTTTCATCGTGAATTAAAATGGGAGTGCAATCGGCAATAGAAACCGCTAAAAATAAATTTGGTTTGTTTGTGATTTGTGCATCGTAATTTTCGTTTGTTACAGGCTCCGTAACAACCAATACATCGTTGCCATGTACTTGATAACATCTGGAAACTTGTGTTAATTCAATTCCCAATTCACCAAAAAACAATTCTCTGTTTTTCCAAACATTTTGCTCTTCATCATTCACCGACAAACCTAAATTCATTGAATCGAAGGGCTGAAGACTTACTCCACCCAAGCGGGTGCTTTGTGCTGCAATTATTTTAGAAGAATCAAATATTTTGGGGTAGAGAATCATACTGCAAAGATAGTAGAAAGGTTTCTAGCAGATAACTCGAATTCTGACGGAATTTTCATTGAAAGCAGGGTTTGTCCCCCTCTCCTTTTTTAAGGAGAGGGGTTAGGGGTGAGGTCTTTTTTCGTTTCTTTGCAGAAAATAATTACAAAATGAATATTTTAATTTTAGGATCAGGTGGGCGAGAACATGCATTTGCATGGAAATTAGCACAAAGTAAAAGGATAGGAAAATTATACATTGCTCCCGGCAATGCTGGAACAACAGCTGTTGGAACAAACATTGCTGTTTCAGTAACAGATTTTGAAGGAATCAAAAAATTTGTTTTGGAGAATGCAATTAATATGGTTGTTGTTGGTCCGGAAGATCCATTGGTAAAAGGCATTTACGATTATTTTCAGGCAGATGCTCAACTAAAAAGCATTTCAGTAATTGGGCCGCAAAAAGCTGGTGCTCAATTAGAAGGCAGCAAGGATTTTTCAAAACAGTTCATGATTCGTCATAACATTCCTACTGCACGATATGAAACATTTACAAAAGAAACTTTATCGGAAGGATTAAAATTTTTAGAAACATTAGACCCTCCTTACGTTTTAAAAGCAGATGGATTGGCAGCAGGAAAAGGTGTAGTGATTCCAACCACATTAGAAGAGGCGAAAAAAGAATTAACCGAAATGCTTGCCAATGCAAAATTTGGTGCTGCATCTGCAAAAGTTGTGATTGAAGAATTTTTAAAAGGAATTGAGCTTTCTGTTTTTGTTTTAACAGATGGAAACTCTTATAAAATATTACCGGCAGCAAAAGATTATAAAAGAATTGGTGAAGGCGACAAAGGATTAAACACTGGCGGAATGGGCGCTATCTCTCCTGTTCCGTTTGCGGATGAAGCTTTCATCAAAAAAGTAGAAGAGTTGGTAATAATTCCAACCATCAACGGATTAAAAAAAGAAGGAATTGTTTACAAAGGATTTATTTTTATCGGATTGATGAATGATAACGGAGACCCAAAAGTGATTGAGTATAATGTTAGAATGGGTGATCCGGAAACAGAATCTGTTATTCCGAGAATAAAATCTGATTTGCTCGATTTGTTTGAAGGAGTTGCCAATGGAAATTTAAATGAAAAAACATTTGAAGTGGATCCTCGTTTTGCTACAACGGTGATGATGGTTGCTGGCGGTTATCCTGAGGAATATCAAAAAGGAGATGTAATGACAGGATTTGAATTGGTAGAAGGAAGTATCGCTTTTCATGCCGGGACAAAACAAGATGGTAACAATGTTGTTACCAACGGAGGACGAGTAATTGCAATCACTTCATTCGGAAATACAATGGAAGACGCCTTACAAAAATCTTTTACAAATGCAGAACGCATTCAATACAAAGGAAAATATTACAGAAAAGATATTGGAAAAGATTTGGAAGTGTATTACAAATAAAAGGACAGAAACAAAAAAAATCCCTCCCGATTATATATCGGGAGGGATTTTTATATTGTTAAGTATCTTCTATTTAAGAGTCCCTTTTTCTTTTGCTTCTTTGTTAAATTTAGCCTGCATACTCAACCAAACTATAATCAAGCTAACAATAATTATCCAAAACAATAAGTTTGGTCCGTTTCCTAATCCTTCCATGAACGAAAATGTCCATTGAAAAAATCTACCTAATCCGTTGAAAATATCTGTCCAAGTCATAATAGAATGTTTGTTTTATTGTCCTCAAATGTACAAATTTTATTCAAAATCAATAAAAATTTAAGTTAATTTTAGCAAAGAAATATGTTTATCCGATTTTTCAAATCCAACAATGCCTCGGCATTACTCTTTTTACCCCTCATTGCTATTGTAATATGGGTGTTTGGGTTTATTAGCCCAATAGTATTGCCTGTAAAACATTCGATGCCTTTGTATGAATTATTTGCAGGTATTTTTATCAATATCCCTTGGTTATCAATAACAATAGGGCTTCTCCTTGTAATCGGGGAAGCTTTTCTACTCAACTTTATTGTCAATGAAAATGAGGTATTGGAGAAACAAAATTACTTACCCGCCCTGTTTTACATAGTTTTTATGAGCAACAACAAAGCAATGCTAACCTTGCATCCACTGTTGTTTGGAAACTTATTTGTTTTGCTTGCTTTGCATCGGTTGCTAAGTTCGTATCGAAAAGACAAAGCGTTTTCAGAGTCTTTTGACGCGGGGTTCTTAATTTCTATTTCCTCTTTATTCTATTTCCCATTCATTGTTTTTCTTCCTATGCTTGGTGTGGCATTAATCCTTATGCGCCCTTTTAACTGGAGAGAATGGGTTATTTCATTCTTTGGAGCTGTTATCCCTTATATATTCATCATCACTTTTTATTTCTGGTATGATCGTTTGGATTATTTGTTTTACGACAAGATGTTCTATCAATTTATAAAAGAAACACCGGCAACGGATATGCCTGAAACATTCTACTTTATGCTTGGAATCGGCTGGCTGGTGATTCTGTTTTCGATTGTTAAAATTGTGCAGGGCGTAGGAATTGGTTCACAGCGAACAAAAAAATCGATTGTTTTATTGGTCTGGTTTTTATTTTTTTCAGCCTTTTCCATACTTCTCGCTCCTCAAATCACTACCAAGTACTTTTCTGCACTGGCAATACCTTCAGCCGTTTTTTGTGCCAATTACTTTACCCATATTAAAAAAGGCTGGTGGGCCGAATTTTTATTCCTTTTACTTATCACTTCCTTGTTTGTTAATCTGATTTTCTAGATTTTTTTAACAATCTATCAAGAAGGAATTTTTACGCTTGTTTTATTTCTAACTTTACACCTCTTCCGATAATTATCGGGATTAAACAAAAAAATTTAGACTTATGAGCAAATTTGGAGTTGTTATCTTCCCTGGATCGAATTGTGATCAAGATATGATTTATGTTTTAAGAGACATTATGGGGCAGGAAGTTGAGGAGCTGTGGCACAAAGATACAGACTTGAAAGGCTGCGATTTTATTGTACTTCCGGGTGGTTTTTCCTATGGCGATTATTTACGTTCCGGAGCTATTGCTCGTTTTTCTCCTATTATGGAAAAGGTAATTGAGTTTGCAAACAAAGGTGGATATGTGCTAGGAGTTTGTAACGGATTTCAAATTTTATGTGAGGCTGGATTAGTACCAGGAGCCTTGCTGCATAACAATGAGCGCAAGTTTATTTGTAAAAATGTTTTTATCAAAGCAGAAAATAATTCCACATTAATTACCTCTGAAGTCCCTCTTGACAAAGCGCTTAAAATACCTATTGCTCATGGCGAAGGGAAATATTATGCAGATGCAGAAACCATTAAACAACTGAATGCAAACGGACAAATCATTTTCCGCTATTGCGATGAAAATGGAAATGTAACAGATGCATCTAATCCGAATGGCGCAACCGAAAACATTGCAGGTGTTTGTAATGCCGGAAAAAATGTATTTGGAATGATGCCACATCCCGAAAGAGCAACTGATGGAGAATTAAGCAATATTGATGGTCGCTGGATCTTTGATTCTTTGCTTAGTTTGGTTAAAAACTAAATTTTTTCCACAAGAACCTTCTTCGTTTTACCCAAAAAAGTGACAATTTTGCTCATTTTTTGCTGATTTTGAGCAAATTTTTCTGATTTTAACCGATTTTCAATCAATTTGGGCGTTTTTGATGTTTTGAACAAATTAATGAACAATTTGGCGTCCGCCTGTTCATATTTATACCTTCTTTTTACCTTTTTAAAGACTTAACTTTATACTGGTTATTAAAATAATTAATTAAACGATTTAAAAATTTTTGCCATGAGTTTTATGAACGAAGCTACTCCAACCGTTACAGTGAAGAAAAAAAACATTTCTACATTGATTGAATATTGCATTGAAAACAAAATCGATTTTACCGTTAATTCAAAATCAAACGATGATTTTGATATTGAGTTTATTGTAACAAATACTCCAAAAGCAATTGCCTTGGGTATGTGTTTAAAAGAACTTAAACTGGAGTTGAACGGACTAAGTGTTACATCTGTTGCTAGTATCAGGGCGAACAAAAAGGTGTTGTCACCAAAAGAAACCGGATTAACAATCGGGAATGGTATTATTGCTGAAGGCGAAACAGAGATGGCCTTTGAAGATGCATTAAAATTCGATTTGGGTTCTTCGAACTAGGAGCTGTTATTAAATTTTTAAATGAGATGCCTCAACAGAAATGTTGGGGCATTTTTTTGCAATCTATTTCTCGTAAAAGTGCATTTCGCGCATGTACTCCCAAACAGCGAGCGGCACAAAATAGCGAAGATCTTTTTTCTCTTTCACTGCATTTCTAATCGCTGTTGAAGAAATCTCCATTAAAGGAGCATTTATCATTTTTACACTTTTGTGTTTAAATAAATTTGCTTCCTTCTTATGTGGACGAGGATAAACATATAGCTCGTAATTTTTTAAAATCTCTTCGTAGTTTTTCCACTTGTGAAACCCTTCCAAATTATCACTTCCCATAATAAGCGCAAAATCGTAGTTCGGATGTTTCTCCTTTAAATATGCAAGTGTATTGATTGTATAAGAAGGTTGAGGCAACTTAAATTCAATATTACTCGCCTTCATTTTATTATTGTCGCCAATTGCTAGTGTTACCATTTCCAAGCGCTGACGTTCATGAAGTAAAGAATTTTTTTCTTTTAACGGATTGTGAGGTGATACAACAAACCAAATACGATCTAAATCAGAATGGGCAAGCATATGATTAGCAATAACCATATGTCCGACATGGATAGGATTAAAAGAACCGAAGAATAAACCAACTTTCAAAATACTGCGAATTACGAATCTGTGTAACCAACTTTGAACTTACTTCAACCACATAAAAATATTGGGATTGTTTTCGTATTGTTCAATGTCTTTGCTGAACGTTATTACAAAAAAATCTATTAGCGGAAGCACTCCGAAACAGCCCCCGAATGTTGCTACATAAACTACCGGCACCCAAGGTTTTGTTCCTAGCATTACTCTGTGCGCTCCCATAAATCCCAATGGGAATGGAAATGCAAAAAGCGCTGAGATGAATTTTTTTTTGTTCTTTTCTTTTCCTGTAACACCTTTCGAAAGCGAATCGGCTAACACAACATTCACTTGTAAAAAAATTGTGTCGGATGATTCTACAAAAGTCATTTGGGAAATATCAATTTCCACTTTATTCTCCAAAGCACTTCCGGATAGGCAAAAAGGAAAAAGAAATGAAAAAAATAAAATGATTTTTTTTGTACTCAAACCTGATGAAGGAATAAAAAAGGGATGCTTAAATGCATCCCTTTAAAATTTATCTTTTAATTATTTTGTTGCTGCAAAACGCTTAGCAACTTCTGCCCAATTCACTACATTCCAAAAAGCAGCAATGTAATCAGGACGTTTGTTTTGATATTTCAAATAATAAGCATGTTCCCATACATCCATTCCCAAGATTGGAGCACCTTTTACTTCAGCAACATCCATTAATGGATTATCCTGGTTAGGAGTTGAAGAAACCGCTAATTTTCCATCTTTTACAATCAACCAAGCCCATCCAGACCCAAAGCGAGTTGCACCGGCTGCAGCAAATTGTGTTTTAAAATCAGCGAAAGTGCCAAAAGCACTATTAATTGCTGCTGCTAAATCTCCTGTAGGCTCAGCACCTGCATTTGGAGCCATTACCGACCAAAAAAGAGAATGATTAAAATGCCCACCGCCATTATTGCGAACAGGCATAGGGTATTTAGAAATATTTTTGCAAATTTCCTCAATGCTTAATTTTTCAGTATCCGAACCAGCAATTGCTGCATTTAGGTTGGTTACATATGCTTGGTGATGTTTGGAATGATGAATTTCCATCGTTTGAGCATCGATATGAGGCTCTAATGCAGTGTATGCATAAGGTAATTTAGGTAATTCGAAAGCCATATTATCTGTTTTTAAGGTTAGTTTTTGATTATTGAGTCGTAAAGATATATCTTTTTGTACTCTTTTTAGTTAAAAATATGGTAAAGAATCCTTGTTTTTGGGGTTCTTAACAATGCTTTGTTTAAACAATTGTGTTTTAGACGCCTATTACATTTTGCTGATATTGATTTTTAGCTACCTTTGCGCGCAGATACTAGTATTAATCAAAAAAAACAAACAAACCAAAATGAAAAAATTATTTTCTTTATTGTTCGTAGCTGGTGCTTTAAGCATCGTTTCTTGCGGACCATCTGCTGAAGAAGCTGAAAAAATTGCTGCTGAAACAAAAGCAAAAATGGACTCTTTGTTCAACAATGCTCAAATGTCTTCTCCAGAAGTTGCTCCTGATTCTACAGCTACTGCTCCTGATTCTACAGCTGCTGCTCATTAATCAGTTATTACAAATAAAAAAGCCTCTCAAACTTATTGTTTGAGAGGCTTTTTTATTTTCTTTTTTCTCCCTCTCCTTTTCAAGGAGAGAGCTGGGTTGAGGCTTTTGTTTACTTCATCAACTCAATAGCTTTTTTCAAAACGTTATCCTGATTTTGAATTACCTGGTAATAACCTTCTCCATTAAATACATTGCGAGCTATCAATGCTTTTAATTGGTTTTTAAGAATGCTTTCTGACTGAGCAATTTCTTTGTTGTTTCTTTTAATTTTGTTTTTTTCTGCATACACAATTAACTCATTTAATATTGCCGATGTAATTAAAAATGACTTATTAAAATTTTCCACTGTTTTGTATGCTTTTAGTTTGCTACGTTCTCTATCTGAATATTCAAATGCGAAATCATTTATCGTTCCAGTAAAAAACACTTCAGTTAAATACAGCGACCTACCAGCGGTATCTAATCCTACAAAAACATCAGGAACAATTCCACCTCCACCGTAAACAATTTTACCTGCAGGAGTTACGAATTTAATTGAATCCGTAATTTTTATACTATCGGCATTCTCCAACTCTCCATTGGCATAACGATTATTTTCTTCTTCATAATAAGCTTCAATACCATTCGCATACGATTTTTGTATGCTTCTTCCTGTTGGAGTATAGTAACGAGCAATGGTTAACCGAATGGCTGAACTATCAGAAAATTCACTTTGTTCCTGCACCAATCCTTTTCCAAACGAGCGCCTACCAATAATAGTTGCTCGGTCATTATCTTGTAGCGCACCTGCTAAAATTTCACTTGCTGAAGCGGAGCCATCATCAATCAAAACCATTAGTTTACCGTTTTCAAATTCTCCTTTTCTAGTCGCTTTGTAATCTTTGCGTGGACGGGCTTTTCCTTCGGTATACAAGATTCCTTTTCCTTCACTTAAAAACTCGTCTGCAATGTCAACTGCTGTATTCAAAAATCCACCACCATTCCCACGCAAGTCAACAACCAGTTGTTGCATCCCTTGTTCCTTTAATTTTTCAAAGGCCTGCATGTACTCATCATAAGTGGTTGCACCAAATCTGCTGATTTTAATATATCCTGTTTTTGCATTCAGCATATAAGAAACATCTATGCTATAAATTGGAATTGTGCCTCTGGTAATATTAAAATCAAGCAATCCGCTTTTCCCTCTTCGCATCATACTCACTTTTACTTTTGTTCCGCCTTTGCCTTTTAAATTTTCCATCACTTGTTTATTTGTGATTTTTATTCCGGCAACAGTCTTTCCATCTACTTTAATTATTTTATCTCCCGCTTGTACTCCAACAGTTTCAGATGGACCACCCGCAATGGCAGAAATAACACGAATGGTATCATCAACAATGTTAAATTCAACTCCGATGCCTTCAAAATTGCCTTGTAATGGCTCATTGCTAGCAGTTAATTCTTCGGCTGTAATGTAACTGGAATGTGGATCGAGGTTGGCAAGTAAAGCAACAATTGTTTTATTTACCAAGTCTCTTGTTTTGATAGTATCCACATACTGATCTTCAACATATCTTAAGATTTGATTTATCTTATCGTATTGGTCGCCTCCATCAACAGAAATATTTCCGTTTGATTTTTTGAGACTAAATGTACTTCCGATAAAAATTCCCAAAATAAGAACCAGGGCAAAAACAATGGGAAGATAGATATAGAATTTAGGGCGATTCATTTTTCAGTTGGCAAGAAATCAATTAAACAGTTGGCAATTTTTTTGAGTATCGAACGACTTCTACTCCAAATTTTTGAAGAAAATCAACCCCTTCATCGCTTTTTAATCCTTTAAAATCGGCATACGAATTTAAATAGAAAACTTTTTTAATTCCCATTGTGTAAATAACACGGGCACAAGAAATACATGGAGATAGTGTAACATACAAAGTTGAACCTTCCATGACAACATTGTTTTTTGATGCATAAAGAATAGCATTTTGCTCAGCATGTAATGCTAAAGAACAACTGCCTTTGCTATCGCGCGGACAGCCATCTTTGGGCCATTCCAAATCACAATTGTGCGTTCCAGCAGGCGGACCGTTATAACCCAAGGAAACAATACGTGTGTCTTTTGTAAGCACCGCCCCCACTTGCGCCTTTACACAATGTGACCGCTTGGCAAGGTTTTCTGCCAAGTCCATATAAATTTCATCAAAACTCGGTTTGCTCATAAATTACATTTGTATAGGGGTTGCGAATTTACGAAATAATAGGAAAAGGAAGCGTGTTAAAAAAGGATAAATTAAATGGCACATAATCTACCCCAACATAGCAACTACAAGCACTTCCAAATATTCTTTCATTTTAAAATGATGCGTTCTTCTGTTTCAGGTGCTTTAAAAATGCTTGATCTGTCGCCAAAATATTTCAGCACTTCATCTCTTATAGGATCTTGTCTGGAAACAACAAAATCAATTAAATCGAGGAGTGCCACCTATTTTTCGTTTGGTTTTTTTACCCCTATTCTTAGATTTTGAACGCTGTTTCTTAACTCTAACAGGCTTTGCGCTCCTTCCACCAGAGTTTATTATACGGTGGTTACTTCTTCTATCCGTTTTGGCCATTTCTCGACACTTCTTTTTAAAACAGATAAAGGGAGGCTCGGAATGTACTGCCAGAAGTCCTACCGAACAAGAAGAAAATAAAAAAGACAAACAAATGATGACTATGTATATCAACTTATTCTTCATCTTTTGTTGAAATTAAATGAATACAAAAGAATTACACTGCTACATGAATAAATAAATAAAAATTTCATTTTTCAATTTATTTAGTAAATAATTTAGGGAGTAGTCTCTAGCTAATTTATAAAATAAATGGTTCGTTAAAACAAGTAGGATTATATAAATTTACTTCAAAACATAATTTGTACTTCTTCCTCCAGCAGCCTCCTTTATCAAAATATTTTTTTGCATCAAATCTTGTAGGTCGCGTAAAGCTGTGTCAGCAGAGCACATGGCTGTTTTCGCCCATTTGGATGAGGTTAACTTTCCATCAAAGCCATCAAACAATTTATTGATCATTGTGCGTTGACGCTCATTAATAGTGGTATTCGTATTTGCATCCCAAAATTTTGTTTTTTTCAATGCTGCTTGTAAACGCTCATCCGTTGTGTTTAAGGCGCGGTCGAGGCAACTTAAATACCATAACAACCACTGAGTAATATTTAAATTTCCTTTCTGTGTTTTTTCCAACAGTTGGTAATAGCCTTTTCGCTCCACACGAATTTGTGCCGACATACTATAAAAACGTTGCTCATCTTTATCCGCTTTTGCTAGCTGCATATCCGCAATAGCTCTTGCCATACGACCATTCCCATCATCAAAAGGATGTATTGTTACAAACCACAGATGCGCAATCGCAGATTTTAAAACAGTATCGATTTCCTTGTTGGTATTTAGCCATTTTAAAAATATTTTCATTTCCTCGTTCAAGCGATTAGCATCCGGTGCTTCGTAATGTACTTTTTCTTTCCACATAGCACCCGACACTAAATGCATTGGACCATTATCATTTGTTCTCCAATTTCCAACCCTTATTTTATGCATCCTTCTTCTTCCTGAAGGAAATAGTGCCGAGTGCCAAGCAAACAACCTATCTTTTGTGAGTGACTTTGAATAATTTTGTGTTGCATCCAGCATCATTTCCACCACCTCTTCTACGTCTCTATCAGCCGGCACTAACCCTGCAACGTCCATCCCTAAACGTCTTGCTATAGATGAGCGAACCTGATCTGGATTTAATAATTCGCCTTCAATCTCAGTTGATTTTAAAACATCCATTGTGAGCGTTTGCAAAGTGGTTTCGCTTCTCACTGCAAAACCCAACATTTCCATATTGCCTTTTAAACGCCCTTGTTTGTGTTTCACGTTTATTAACAAAGGAAACAAGGCTTCGCTGTCCCAAGTAAATTCGGGCCACTTTTTATTTTGATAGATGTATTTGGTCATTGTTCTCTGCAATTATGCGGTAAAAATAAGGTTTAATCTCCGCATTTATGCGGAGATTAGCGTTCTTATTCTCCGTATAAAATCAGTCCCAGTAATTACGAATAGAGAAGTCCTGCTTACAAATATTTACAATTTTATTGTTTTATTCCCTTTATTTTTTGCTATTCCGAAACAAATGAATAGTTTTGCGTCCCGCTTTCCCAAATAGCAATGCCCGGGTGGCGGAATTGGTAGACGCGCTGGTCTCAAACACCTGTGGGAAACCGTACCGGTTCGACTCCGGTCCCGGGTACCATGCCGGAAAACCCCTGATAAAGCCTTATTTATCAGGGGTTTTTGGTTCGATAAAGTT